>CAYTWI010000133.1:0-9021 GCA_964442045.1 uncultured Bifidobacterium sp. | reverse complement strand
TAGTGTAAGTATTTTATCAATTACGGCAAGATTGTTTGGTTTAATTGTAATGGTTATCAATCCACTTTCTTCTTCATTATTTTCGGCACTTTCAAGTCTTTCGTTAAATAAAGAAAAACTGTTTTACTGGATTCCAAAATTGTTCAGGACCTACAATTTTGCTTCGGGTATTATGTTTGGTATGGCCATATCGGTTAATGCATGGTTTATTAGTTTTTGGGTAGGTGCTGATAAATTCGGAGGCATTGAGTTATCCATATTGTTAGGTATTTCAGCCTGGTTAACTACCAAGTGTAATATGAATATTATGCTCTTAAACGTGCAATCAATCTTTAAACCAACTTCTTTTATTTCGGTTGTCGATATTTCTATCAGGATATTTTTTATAGGCCTGTTGGTTTTATCAGGAATTCCATTTAAAATAATTTATCTGCCTTTAATTGAGTGCTTCTCTATCCTGTTCTCAGTGCTTTATCTGGAGTATAATTTATCAAAAAGCTTAAACGACAGTAGCTCATTTAAAAACAATGCATTCCATTTCTTTTACTCATTGATACAGTATGTAATTATTGCAGTGCTTGTGTATTGGGTAGCCAACTATGGTTTAATAAAAGTAAGTTATTTAAATAGTCTGTATCAATTGGTACTGGCCTCGTGTGTCAGTTTAATAGGGTTTGGTTTATTTATAACCCTTTACCCTAAAAACAGGGCAATGGTGCAGGAAACATGGGCATTAATAAGAAAGAGAAGTTAGTTAAATGAATTCGGGTAAAAAGTTTGGAGTAATGATATTGTTTTTTGATTGCGAGCAATTCATTTTAAAAACAATTGAAAACTGCGCTCCTTTCGTTGACAAAATATATATTAGTTATAGTCCGCAACCATGGTCAGCTTACAATGCTGAAGCACGTGATTTATATACCAATCGTTCAAACCCTGAAATACTCAAGCAATCAATTCACTTTGATAAACTCGAGTTGGTACAAGGGGTTTGGGAAACGGAGGAAGCACAAAGAAATGCCTGCCGCACCAAGGCCATTGCCGATGGTATGGACTATTTAATAGTGCAGGATGCGGATGAGTTTTATTTACCGGAAACCTACCAACAGAACATTAATGAAATATTGGCTAACCCTCAGTACAGTATGTACCAATGTCCATGGATGATTTTTTGGAAGGATACCAAGCATGTTATTCTGCACAGGGAACATTTAGGAGAAAGGAATACTATTTATGCCGCTTGCCCATTGTTTGCCATTGATCTGCATGTTGACAATCCGTTTACCAGCCGCAGGCTTACAAAAGACATTGATAATAAACTGATATTAAAAGGCATGTGCTTTCACTTATCATATGTTTTTTCAGATGAAGAAATGGTAAGGAAAATAAATACCTGGGGGCACTCACATCAGGTAGATAGAAACTGGTTACGCAGGAAATGGCTTGCATGGAATCCGCAAACAAAGTATTTGAATCCGTTTAACAGCACGCAATGGATTAAGGCGATTCCATATACAGGGAAATTACCTAAAGAATTAATTGATTTTCCTACGCCACCACAAACCACTATTCCATTAAGCTTATTAGAGCAAATTAAATGTAGCTGGCAGGATGCTGTTAACCTGGGTTCTTTACAGTTAAAGCAATTGTCAAAACAAGTAAAAAGGCTCTTAAAAAATTAATAATATGCTCATAATATTACCAACATTTAAGCGAATAGAAACTGTTTACTGGGTTATCATTTCAATTATTAATAATGATTTACCTGCATTAGATGAAAAGCCACGCTTGTTAATTGTAAACAACTATCCGCCCAATAAAGAAGCTATTGAAAACCTGGTAGATTCTATTCAGAAAAAATACCCTGAAAAGGCTGTGGCATGGGAGTGGATTCAATTGCACCGCAAAGAAACACTTACACCGGTAGCCAACTGGTATTCAGCTTTGGAAGAATTTGCAAGGCAGGATGAAGTAGCATTTTTTGTAGGCGATGATGACCCGTTACCTAAATGGAGTATTAAAGTACGTTACGAACAACTGGTATTAAACAAGGCTGATTTTGTTTCGGGCTGGTTATGCTCAGGCATTTTCTTTTACCAGAACGGAACCAAGCTGCATTTTGAAGGAGCAACACCCCAATTAAGAAATCATACCAAAACAGAAATAATAGATTACAGCAATGTATGGAGCTGGCCTACGGTACATTTAAGCAACCATTGTTTTGTATACAACAATACTTTTAAAAAATCGCTGGCAATGGTATATGACTGGTTTGAAAGTCAACCAGAAATAGGCGAATTTAACCGTACTTTATTCATTACATTTTATGTGCCGCTGGCCTTACTGGTAAACAATGCCAAGATGATAGGTATTGAAGAGATAGTGGTTTACAGGGGCCAGAGTGTAGAAGAAATTATTGAAAGCAAATTTGGTATCAGGTCATGGAATTTAGGTTTTATTTCTATGCTGTGTTACGATGTAATGCAAACTTTTTTACCAAATGAGAAAGGCTTAACTGGTGTCAAAAACCATTTTATTGAAACTTATAAAAGATGGTATTTAACTACCTTTTTTGATCCGAGAATAAGCCCTGCTGAAAACAAATACATTCAAACCAAATACAAATCCATTATAGAGGAATTAACCTTAAGTGACAGGCTATATGCGGTTAAACTGATACTAAAAGACTGGTTAAAAATTAAGGGACTTCCTTTAAAAATAAAAGCTTTAATGAGTGCGCAACCGGCTGATAAAGTATTTAAAAAGTTATTGCAAATTGATTAATAAAGTACCCTTTATTACTACCTAAAACATCTATGAAAAACTTACTTAAACGTATCTATAAACTATTCAACTCATTGCTGTTTGACCCATTGGCTATATACCGCAAATGGAGAGCGTTACCACATTTTATAAGGAACATTTTTGCTTATAAAAGTAAACAACAGGCTAATTCGAGTTTTAAAATAAGCACTAAAGATTTTTATTTTACTACGGCTGATAAGTTTCAATCATCGGGTAATTCATATGGTCATTATTTTTTACAAGACTTATGGGCTGCCAATAAAGTACATCAAACAGGTGTAAAGCTGCATATTGATGTGGCTTCAAGAATTGATGGCTTTGTCGCACATTTGCTTCCTTTTTGCAAGGTTGAGTATGTTGACATCAGGCCGATGGAATCGAAAATAAATAACCTTACTTATGTGAAAGGCGACATCTGTAATTTGCCTTACGAAAGTAATTCGGTAGAAAGCTTAAGCTGCTTACACGTATTGGAGCATATAGGTTTAGGCCGCTATGGCGATGATATAGACCCTGACGGACATATAAAAGGAGCTAAAGAATTAGCCCGTATTTTAAAACCTGGTGGTACTTTGTATTTTGGAACTCCGGTTGGCAGAGAGCGTTTATGCTTTGATGCACACAGGGTGTTTAAACCGGAAACAATTGTTAAAATATTTGGTGATTTAAAATTAGTATCATTCAGCTTAATTGATGATAAAGCCGAACAGGTTTTTGAAAATGTAGATTTAGCCGATGGTGCCCATTTAAATTATGGATGCGGCCTTTATGTATTTACCAAATAAATGATCAGCGTTCGTATTTTAGGTGGCTTAGGAAATCAGATGTTTGCTTATGCAAGCGCTAAGGCTATTGCTAAAGCTAATAAAACGGGTTTGCAGTTAGATACGCACTCGGGTTTTAGAAACGATGCCTACAAACGAAATTACGCACTGGGACATTTTAATATAAAAGCCAGAGTTGCCAATAATATCAGTAATTATAAAAAACTATTTGGCCATTACCGCCAGTTTGCAGAACGAACTGTAAATGCTTATTTACCCAATACGTTAAGATGGTATTATCATGAAAAGCATTATACTTTTCACAAAGAGCTGCTCACTAAACCTAATAAGCATTTGTACCTGGATGGTTACTTTCAGGCACCTGCGTATTTTGATAACATAAAAAACGAGTTACTGGAGGAGTTTACCATAAAAGATCCACCTACCGACCAACTTAACCAAAGTATTTTCAGTAAAATTACTTCAAGTAAAGAAGTAGTATGTGTGCATGCACGCAGACTAAGAGCTTTGGCCGCTGATGGTTCAGTAGTAAGCACAAGTGATAATAAGATTCTGTCATTAAGCTATTACCAGCAAGCCATTGCTTACATGCGCAGTCATTTAAACAATCCAACTTTTGTGCTGTTTGGTGATGACCCAATCTGGCTGCAGGAAAATTTATCGCTCAACGAAAACGAATGTATAACAGTGGGCCACAACAAGGGCGATGAAAATAATTATAAAGACTTTTGGCTGATGCAACATTGCAGGCATTTTATAATTTCCAACAGTACCTTTGCCTGGTGGGCTGCATACTTAGCAAAAGGGGATAACAAAATAACAGTAGCCCCTCCTATTCGTTTCTGGGAAAACGATTCTATTTTAAACGACCGCAATTACCAGATTATAGACTAGCTGAATCACAAAACAATATGTTTGTTTCCATAACCATTATACTCATAACACTGTTCATATTTACCAAGGCTATAAAATTACCTTCGTTTATACCTACGTTATTAAGTATTTTGCCCTTACAGCAAAGTATTTTTATTACTTATGCTTATTTCTTTAAAGATGGATTGTTTGCTGAGTACTTTATTCATAATGATATTCTGAACGATGGTGGAATTTATTACATACTTATTAATTACTGTTTATATGCAGCCTTTATTTATGGTATTTCCTTTTTAATATTAAAGAAAATACGTTTCAATTCAGATTCACTGCAACACCTGGAACTATCAAGTTTCAGCTTTTCGCTGGAGAAGTTGGTTATTGTATACCTGGGCTTATCTATGTTATTTTTAACCTCTACAGCATTAGATGGTTTTATTCCTAAGGTAACCCGTATAGCTTATTCCTATATGAGTTTTGTGCCCATATTAGTAGGTTATTTCATTAAAAAAATGGAACGTAAAATAATACTGTTATTCTTTATAGTAGTAACTCTTTTTGTGGGTGTTAATTTATTGGCGGGAGGCAGAGGCTATTTAGTAACCATTGTTATTTCATTTACGCTGGGTCTTTTGGCTAATAAAGAAAATTATAATTTACGCAGAAAGTATTTTATTACCGTTGGTATTATTGCAGTACTAGCCTTTCCGTTACTCAGCTTTATTGAGCAATTCAGAACAGAAAATGAGCGTGTAAGTTTCGAAGAGGTAGATGGACAAAGACTTAATTCGTTGGTATCAGAATACCAATCTAATAGCAACACCAAAGAGACCAACAATGATGGAATAGCCCGTTTAATTACCTGGCCAACCTTATCAGTTATACTACTTACTGATGTTTCGGTACCAACCGTAGGTTTTAGCAATATTGGTAACGATTTACAGTTTATTTATACCAATACCTTTATTACCGGTAAAGGTGTGGAAGAATCACGAGAGCAATACATAGAAAATCTGTGGGGTTCCTCCCCTTCCAACTTATACGACTACAACGTAAATCTATCAAACAGTGTGGAGTTTTCAGTAATGGCTGATGGTATATGGCGGTACGGTCAACTGGGCTTCTTTTACAATTTAGTTATTATTATTTTAATAGCCTTATTTATTGAAAACTATATTGTAAACTCCATAAGCACCAATAATATCAGTTCATTCAAGCTATTTATTTTAGGTAATACTTACCTGATTATGTATAATTCAATAGGAGCTGAACCACTTATAAGTATTGTGAGAAGTTTAATTTACAATATGGTCTTCTCATTTATATTTTCTAAAATTATTGATTTCTATTTACATAAAAATGTACTGAAAAGAGCATTAAGTACAATAGAGAATCTGTAAGTAAAATTCATTCAAAAACTATTTTTTAATATGTGCGGCATAGCAGGAATAATAGGAAACAATCATAGTCATGAATTAATTTATACTATCGTTGAAAAAATAAAACACAGGGGCCCTGATGGAAATGGCATTGCGCTGAAAATTAACGACAAACCCATTACTCTTGCCCATGTAAGATTAAGTATTATTGATTTAAGCAATAACGGAGCACAGCCCATGTTAAGTGAAATCAATGGGAATGTAATAACATTTAATGGAGAAATTTATAATTACCGCCAGTTAAAAGAAGAGCTTAAATTCTATTATACATTTAAAACAAACAGCGATACAGAAGTAATACTGGCGGCCTATTCACATTGGGGCGTGGAGTGTATAAGCAAACTACAGGGTATGTTTGCACTGGCCATATACGATAAAAGCAAAAACAAAATATTAATAGCACGCGACAGGGTTGGTATTAAACCTTTTTATTACAGGCAGAACAAAGGCGATTTTTTATTCTGTTCAGAAATAAAAGGCTTGCTTGGCCTGCCAGATGCCCCACATACTTTAAACATAGCCAAAACAGGTAAGTTTATAGGCTATCGCCAATTGGATGTTGACAATGAAACGTTTTACAACGAAGTAAAACAATTGCCTTCGGCACACTACGCTTGGTTAAATGAATCAGGGCAAATGGAAACACCCATAGCTTACTGGGATTTTCCAAAGCAGGGCGATAAACATTTTGATGCGAATACCGATAAAAAGGCACTGGTTGATTTGTTCAGGGAAACACTTAACCTGCATATGATTTCAGATGTGGAAGTAGGTGCTTTTGTTTCAGGCGGAATTGATTCATCATCGGTAGCCAGCTTTGCATTACAAAGCCCTGAACAGGAAGTATTGCACACTTTTTCGGCCATACAGGTTGAACAAAACAACGAGAATACTTTAATAAAATACATTGTTGAACAACCTAAAATAAAACATCATTCCTTTTTATTGGATGGTGCCGGTTTTTTTGATGAGCTGGCCAATGTTATATACCACCATGATGAACCCTTGCTAGATGGTTCCATGTATTCGCACTATAAGCTTTGCCAGCTGGCATCACAACACAAAATAAAAGTATTGTTGTCAGGTGCAGGTGGCGATGAGTTATTTGGTGGTTACCTTTCACACGTAAGTGCTTATTTAGGTACTTTATTAAGCGAAGGTAAAATAGGTAAACTTAATAATGCCATTGGTATTATTGCCAACAACAGCGAATACAGCGTAAGACAATTATGGTTAAAAGCCATACAGGAAGCCACTCCTATTACCTTAAAACAGTCATTTAAAAACAAACAGTTTAATAAAAATACAGCAATACTGAATGTAGATGCCGGTGATTTAAACAGTACTTTTTATTACCATAAAGCAGATACAGCCTGGGAAAGCAATTTCTTAAACAACTATAAAAGCTGGACAGTTCCACCATACTTGCATTACGAAGACAGGAACTCAATGGCTTTTGGTGTAGAAATAAGGGTACCTTTTTACGACCACCGGCTAATTGAGTTTGTAAGAAAGTTTGATACTGCTTCCATTATGAATGGGGCAAGCAAAAGCTTAATAAGGCAGTCTTTTAAAGGTATAGTACCTGAACCTATTTTACAACAAAAAGGAAAATACGGTTTCCCTTCACCAATTGACAATTTATTGAGAAACGATAAACGCAGCAAAGAATTGTTTTACGATCTCGTTCCTAAAAACCCTTTGATGAAAAAAGATTTAGCCATTAAGCTAGGTGACAATTTTTATAATGGTAAAGCGGATTTGGGATTATTCTGGCGTGCTTTATCATTCAGTGTTTGGTACAATCAGAACTTTGCATGAAATTAAACTTGCTTTATGTAGGCGATTTATGGACAGGCAGCACTGCTTTACAAAGGCTTGACGCACTAAAAACACTCAACTATCATATTGTTGAAATAGATTCAACACAGGTTTTAAATAAAATACAGCAATTACTTTTTCGCATAAGCTTTAAGCTAAAATGGCCTCTTGATTTTATTGGGCTCAATAAAAAAATAATTGACACCATTAATCAGCAAGCCTTTGATATTATTTGGGTCGATAAAGGTTTATTTATTAAACCGACTACACTGAAGCAGGCTAAACAAAAAGGCATAAAACTGGTAAACTACAGCCCGGACGACATGATTAACAAAAATAATCAGTCCAATTACTATTTAGCATCCATGCCAGTTTATGATGTACATGTAAGTACCAAATCATATAACATGGAAGAACTAAAACAATTGGGGGCGAAAAAAGTTATTTTTAGCGATAAAGGTTTTGACCCAACCTTACACCACCCGATACAACCAACAGAAAGTGAGTTACGTGAATTAGGTAGCATGGTTGGTTTTATTGGCAGTTACGAAGATGACCGCGCAGAGAGTATTAAGTACTTATGTAAAAATGGTATTGAAGTAAGGGTATACGGACCAACCTGGGCACACTTAAAAAATAAAATACCCAACTTAATAGTTGACAACAACAGCTACTTTCATAAAAGCTATGTTACCGTGCTTAACTGCATTGAAATTAACCTGTGCTTTTTAAAGAAACAAAACCGCGACTTACAAACCCAGCGTAGTGTAGAAATAACAGCTTGTGGCCGCTTTATGATTGGGGAAAGAACAGCCGAGCATTTACGATTATTCAAAGAAGATGAAGAAGCTGTTTATTTTGATAATGACAACAAAGAAGAACTTTTAGAAAAAGTACGTTATTATTTAGATAAAAAAGATTTACGCGATAAGATTGGGCAAGCTGCAAGAGCACGCTGCATTGCATCAAAATACGACATTAACAGCAGACTAGAACAAGTTATACATTCCATTAACTAATTAAACCATGAATTATAAAAAAGCGGTATACGACTCATACCTCAGTTTTCATAATAAGCACTTATACGGGGTACCTTCTTTGGAAAGGTTTAATGCCCACAAAGCTGTTAATGATTTTTACTTAAACCCTTTTTTACCAAACAACAAACAGGCAGCTATTTTAGACATTGGTTGTGGTGATGGTAATTTGGTATACTGGCTGCAACAAAAAGGCTATCTACATGCACAAGGTGTTGATGTATCGGCCGAACAAATAGAATCAGGTTTAAGCCTTGGAAT
>CAYTWI010000132.1:0-9172 GCA_964442045.1 uncultured Bifidobacterium sp. | reverse complement strand
CACCAGTTTCCATCTATATCTCTTACCCATATATATAATGAGTAATTACCAGGGGAAAGAGAACTATACTGAATTCTATCGGCTTTAGTAAAAGTGTATATGCTATCCTTTCCATTAATAAATAAATACTTATAATAAATATTTGAGGCACTTCTAAATGATACGGCTTTATAAACGATAGTTACATTGTTTTCATAATATGACAAGTTATATGTAGCATTTATACTAACTGGTTTATTATTTATTAAAACTTGATCAATAAAAAAATGGGGATTATTTTTATTCATTACTATGGACTCGGAAAACACACTCACCCCTAGATTAGTTGCCGCATAAACCTTCCCATCTAAAATTGTTAAGTCATTAACTTCGTTAAAAACTAAAACATCTTTTGCTGTAAAATTTGTTACTGAGATTACTTCATCCCTACTATTAAGTTTTAATCTACTGATTCCTTTATTGGTGCAAACCCAAATTGCATTTTTTTTATAAAATACTTTATTGCATAAGTTACTTAACAATCCGTTAGATATATTATAAAATTTCAGGCCACTTTTATTATATGCACAAAGACCTTTATTATAAGTCCCTATGAAAAGGGTATTTAACCGGGTTGAAACAATATTCGATATCTTATAAGGGAATTTAATTTTTTCGAATGTATTCTTATTATTAATACTGGTAACCTTCATAATACCATTATTAACACTTATATAAAAAACTGTCTTCCGGTTGCTTATTTCAAGAAACTCTGCAGGTAACCTTGGATTATATTTACTAATGTGCTGCCAAATTGGTGTTGCGTTTAAAATTGTTTTTGATTTATTAGGTACTCCTGCTATTAAGCCTAATTTTGATATTGTGTAAATGGTATTTAAACCGTCTTGAATTATGGGATATAATGGTTCCTTTTTTAATTCTTTCATCTTATACTCTCTAATTTTTTTATCCTTAATCTGATATAGTCCATTACTTGATAATAAAAAAAATCCGTCATTTTTGGTTTCAAAACATTTCTTTACTCCCCTAATGTCTTGATTGGCAAACAAATTGACGACTTTATTTTCATCGGATAATACAGAAACATCACCATCCATATCGATACAATAAATGTACTTACCATCGGTCTTTACAAATTTTATTGCACTCTTTTTCAGCCCGTCTTTTTGGTCAATATTTAAAGCATTTAAATAACAATAATAAACACCATTTTCAGCAGTACAAATCCATAATAAATTATCAGAATGCTCCTTTATGTCAAAAACAATATTGCCATTTAAATATATTGTTGCGTTTTCCTTTTTTATGATGCCTTTTTTAAACCTATAAATTCCTTTTGAAGAGCCTAACCATATATCTGAATCATTCTTATTTTTATACAAACAAAAAAACTCAACACCATCAAAACCTTCTATTTTTTCAGGTCTATTATTTGCATTAATATCAACTTCAAAAATCCCGCTAAATGTTGATACAAGGATTTTGTTTTCATTTAGTTTAAATATTCTGGGCACCACTACTTTTTGTCTTACCGTAATGGGTATATTTAATCTTCTTTTTGCACCTTTTTTATCAATATGGTAAACCCCATATTCTCCAGTCACAATAAACTGTTCATTTTTTATAGCTATTAAATTAAAAAAGATTTCTTTTTCATTGGATTCAAAAATTCTCTTTGCATTATTATTTGAATCTAATTTATATATATCGCCCTTTCGGGAAAGTAAATAACCCTGTCCATTTGTATCAAAATCAATCCAACATATTAAATCATCTGTTTTTACCTGAACAATATTTTTATTATTCTTTCTAAACAACCTAAAATCATTGGATACAAACCAGAAATTTGCCTTTATATCTTTCTTAACTAAGTAAAATCCCCGTCCAACTAGCAGAGAATCTTCTTCAAAATAATTAAAAGTACTTCCATCGTATTGAGAAACACCTTTCTCTGTCAAGAACCATAAAAAGCCCATTTCATCCTCAATTGAATTATAAACGGATGAACTTTGCAGGCCTTCATTTATATTTATATTTTTGAACTTAATATGTTGTGCACATATTGTTTTAAACACACTCCCCAAAAAAATAAAAAAAACAAGCCGCTTTAACACAAATAAACTATTTAAAAATGTACTAACTTTTAGAGAAATTTCTTATAAAATTAAAGCAATAGCATAATAAACCACTTGAAATTACTTTTTGTATTTATTAATAATGCCTTCAATAATAGCAGCTGTTTCGTCTTTGTAATTAACAGGAATAGGCATACCAAAATGTAACCAATTTTCTACTCTCTGGTAAAAATTATCTTCTATTCTCTTAACACGTGTTCCACCCAACAATTTAAATGCTTTGGCATTGCATTGCTGCTCATACTGATTAGCCATTGGAATGCACATTACTTTTTTACCTAAAAAGCTGGCCTCTGCAGGGCTTTCAAATCCGCCATTGGTTATTAAACCATTACTACTGGCAAGACTTTTAATAAAATCGTTATTTAAAACCGGTTTTATGGTTACGTTTTTCTTGGTGTAAGCCTGCTTGGTATGTTTACTGAATACTTCAAACTGAACGGACGAAACTTTATTGAAATGTTTCAACAATATTTCATCGGCATAAGCCGGTAAATAAACTGCAATATGTTCCTTGTTGCTCACTTCTGTTTGTCTTACCTCACTCCTTATAACGGGTGTATGGATAAAATCATCGTAAGTATCAAAATGAAAAGCTACTTTATCGGTGCAGGGGGCATAATTTTTTAATATGTTTTCTGCAAACTTATCGCGTTTTTTTATGCGTGGTGTATCCTCACTCAGAAAGGCAGCCTGATGACTAATAGCTACACAATCCAACTGGTGTATTTTACAAGCCCACGCACTTACAGGCTCATAATCGTTAATAACCAAATCATACTCTTTAACAGGTATTTTATAAATATCTTTTATAAACTTAATTGGGTGTAAGTCTTTCACACTTTGGCCCATATCTATACCGCCATTTTTACCAAAAACAAAGCCAACTCCCTGTAACTTATACTTTACTTCGTAAGGTAATTGTACATCGGCTTGTGTACCGCTAATGAGTAAATCTAATTCGCAATATTTTTTTAAAACGGGAATTACTTCACGGGCTCTGCTTATATGTCCGTTTCCTGTTCCCTGAATGGCATAAAGTATTTTCATTTTATTGTTTATTTAAACCAGGCCTGCACATCAATATTAAATAATTTCTGTAAGGTAATAACAAGTATTGACCAAAAACTCAATGAAAAAAACATGACTAACTTAATATGCCATTTGTTCTTTTCTATTGCCCTGCAAATAAGTGTACCCACCGGCATTGATATAATTGTGGGCGTTACCAGTGCTATTCCATAAATACCCCATGTTCTTGAGAAATGAACCAGTTTACGAATATTTTTACTGATTTTTATATGTACGGTATGTGGTTTGGGCTTTACGAGTTTCTTTTTTACAATGAGTATAAAATCCCACAGGTATAGATAAACAAATACGCCCAGCATGCCCCCGCCTACAGTGGTCAGAAAAAAAACAACTGGCGTAAAATTATAAGCCAATGCCATTCCTAAACCAATAATAAATTTAATGGTACAAATTAATGTAACACTAACTATTTGCCACCAATCGTTCATACAGTATTTTGTAATTAAGGCCCAATATTAACGATAGTTTTGCTTTATTGTGTTAAACTAAAAATAAATCCGCAGCTATACCATCTGCTAAAAACTTGCCTTTGGGCGTAGTTAATAAAACATTTTGTTGAATAATTAATAAGTCCTGTACTATAAATTTTGCAGCATCGTTTAGTATACGCTCTTTATGCATCAAACCAAACTGCTGCTCTATAAAACCTAAATCGCAACCCCAAATAGTTCGTAAGCCGGTCATTATATACTCGTTTACCTGGTCGTTTATACTCAGTATTTCTTCGGTTAATTCAACTTTATCATTTTGTAATGCCTTTATATATGCCTGATTGTTGGCTACATTCCAGCTACGTGATATGGTATTAAAGGAGTGTGCTGAAGGCCCGATACCCAAATAATGTTTGCCTTTCCAATAATTGCCATTGTGTTGTGCTAAAAAACCCGCTTTACCAAAATTGCTTATTTCGTAATGGATAAAACCATTTTCTGTCAGGGTGTTTACCAAAATATCAAACTGTTCTGCAGCCTGCTCATCATTGGTTTGTGTATATTTTCCTTTTTCTATAAATGAAGCCAATGCGGTTTTAGGCTCTACGGTTAATGCATAGCTGCTTACATGGTTTACACCTAAAGCCAATGCAGTATTGATATTAGCCTGCCAGTTGGCATTGCTTAAACCGGGTGTTCCATAAATTAAATCAATGGTAATATTATGGAAACCAATTTCTTTAGCCAAAGCAATAGCTGTTTGTGCCTGATTGGCATTGTGCGCCCGATTCATCCATTTTAAATCAGCATCAAAAAAACTTTGTACACCTATGCTCAAACGGTTAACAGGTGTTTGCTTCAGTTCTTTTAATTTTTCTGCTGTTAAATCGTCCGGGTTAGCCTCCAGAGTTATTTCGGCTCCTTTGGCTATTGTAAAATGTTGTTGTATGGCTCCAAATATTCGCCCTATTTGCTCACTGGTAAGTAAACTTGGCGTTCCGCCTCCAAAATATATACTGGCAAGTGTTTTTTCCTGTAAATAATGGTGGCGTAAATGTATTTCCTTACAAATAGCCTCTACCATGTCGTCCATATTTTTCAATTGGGTTGAAAAATGGAAATTACAATAGAAACATGCTTGCTTACAAAATGGAATATGGATATAAATGCCCGACAAAACTTAAACTGGAAATGTTTGGCAATTTAAGCTTAAAAAGGTTCTGTTAGGATATGGCAAAGATTTTCTTCATGGTGTTAATAGCTTATCAGGGTTATATTTGGCTAATTTTTAAGGGAATATTTGTTTCCTAATAAAAACTTTTTACATTTGCAGCCTTATTCATTAAAAATAAACAAAATAGATCATGCATTTGACAAGCGAGGCTAAACAAGCCATCTTCGAAAAATTCGGTACAGCTAAGTCTAAAACTGACACTGGTTCTGCTGAAAGTCAGATTGCTCTTTTCACTGAGAGGATCAATCACATTACTGAGCATTTGAAAATTAACAAAAAAGATTTCTCAGCTGAGTTAAGTCTTGTAAAGTTAGTTGGAAAAAGACGCTCTTTATTAAATTACTTGATGCGTAAAGACATTTTCCGCTATAGAGCAATTATTAAAGAACTTGACATCCGTAAATAAGATATTCGGATTTAAACTGATGTTGCCTTTCCATTTAAAAAAAGAGGTAACACTACATTAATTTATTGAAAGCAGGGGCCTATTATACAGCTCCTGCTTTTATGTTTTTAAAGGATTAAATTTAAAAAAAGAAAAACTTTCGTTTACTAATCCCATCTTAGTAAATAAAAGCCATAAAAAGTAAAACAGATGGGGCTGAAATTTTAAAAAATATGTCACAAGCAACAATTAAAACATTTGAAATTGGTGGTAAAACCATCAGTATTGAAACCGGCCGTTTAGCTCGCCAAGCTGATGGAGCAGTAGTAGTAAAAATGGGTGATACCATGATTATGGCTACTGTAGTATCGGCTAAAGAAGCCAAAGAAGACGTGGACTTTATGCCACTTACAGTTGATTACCAGGAAAAATTTGCAGCAGTAGGCCGCATACCAGGTAGTTTTCACCGCAGAGAAGCTAAATTATCTGACTACGAGGTATTGATAAGCCGTATTGTAGACAGAGCTTTACGCCCTTTATTCCCCAGCGATTACCACGCTGATACGCAAGTAGCATTAACATTAATATCGTCTGACCAAAACATTATGCCTGATGCATTGGTTGGTTTAGCTGCCTCGGCTGCTTTAATAGTAAGTGATGTTCCTTTTAACGGACCTATTTCTGAAGTACGTGTTGCACGTATTGACGGTAAATTCGTAATTAACCCATACAGAGACGAGTTAGAACGTGCTGATATGGACTTAATAGTAGCCGGTACAGAAAAAGACTTAAACATGGTGGAAGGTGAGTGCCAGGAAGTAAGTGAAGCAGATATGTTAGCTGCTTTAAAAGTAGCACACGAAGCCATTAAATTACAAATAAAAGCACAGTGGGAATTATGCGAAATGTTAGGTGGCAAAAAACCTGTACGCGAATATAACCACGAGCGCAGCAATCCAGAATTGGAAGCGGCTATTCGTGCATTTGCATACGACAAAGTATACGCAGTAGCTAAATCAAAGGCGGGTAAAAACGAAAGAAGTGAAGGTTTTAAAGCCATCAGAGAAGAGTTTAAAGCCTCATTACCTGAAGGTACTGAGCTTGATAAATTTTTAAGCAATAAATATTTTCATGATGTTGAGTACGATGCCGTTCGTGCAATGATTATGAACGAAAGACAACGTTTAGACGGCAGAAAACTGGATGAAATTCGCCCGATATGGACAGAAGTAAGTTATTTACCTGCAGCACATGGTTCGGCTATTTTTACCCGTGGCGAAACACAATCATTAACTACAGTTACTTTAGGTTCTAAACTTGATGAGCAATTATTAGATAGCCCCATGTTGGCCGGTTATGCTAAATTTATGCTACACTACAACTTCCCATCATTTTCTACCGGTGAGGTAAGACCTAACCGTGGACCTGGAAGACGTGAGATAGGACACGGAAACTTAGCTTTACGTGGTTTAAAACGTGTATTACCTCCTTTAACTGAAAGCCCTTATACTATCCGTATTGTATCTGATATTTTAGAGTCGAACGGCTCATCAAGTATGGCTACTGTTTGTGCCGGTTCATTGGCATTAATGGATGCAGGTATTAAAATTACAGGTGCTGTTAGCGGTATTGCTATGGGCTTGGTAAGCGATGAAACTACTGGTAAATATGCTATTTTATCTGACATTTTAGGCGATGAAGATCACTTGGGTGATATGGATTTTAAAGTAGTAGGTACTGCAAAAGGTATTACTGCCTGCCAAATGGATATAAAAATAAATGGTTTACGTTGGGAAATGGTTGAAGAAGCTTTAAACCAAGCTAAAGCCGGTCGTGAGCATATCAGAAACGAAATGAATAAAACTATTTCGGCTCCTGCTGACGATTTAAAACCACACGCGCCACGTATTGAAACTTTATTAATTGATAAAGAATTTATTGGTGCAGTAATAGGACCAGGTGGTAAAATTATTCAAGGTATTCAAAAAGAAACCGGTGCTACAGTTTCTATCACAGAAAACGATAAAAATGGTGTGGTGGAAATTGCATCAAGCAACGCTGAAAGCTTACGCAGAGCTATGCAGTTAATTAAAGGCATAGTAGCAGTACCGGTTGTTGGTGAGGTATACGAAGGTAAAGTTAAAAACATAATGGACTTTGGTGCATTTGTTGAATTTTTACCGGGTAAAGATGGTTTATTACACATTAGTGAAATAAGCTGGAACCGAATTGATAAAATGGACGGTGTATTACAACAAGGTGAAACAATCCAGGTTAAATTAATAGAGGTTGACAAAAAAACAGGTAAGTTCAGATTAAGCCGCAAAGCTTTATTGCCTAAACCTGAGCCAACTCCTAAGCCTGAAGCTCCACAAGAGCCACAAGCTTAATTTTAGCTAATCATACAATAACAAAAAAAGAGAACCTAGGTTCTCTTTTTTTATGGGGTTTGTTTCAATTAGCTTTTAGCAAACAAACTATTAACTATATATATTATGATTTATTTTACAATACCAATTCTTTACCAAAGCCTACTAATCTGATTTTTACTGAAGCGCTGCTTACAGGGATTCTGAGTGATTGTAAATCAAAACATATATCTTCCGTAAAATAAGCCTGGCACATTTCGGGCGATGAATCGGTTAATTTTATTTCATAAGTTAAAGTACTTCCTTTACTAACCAATTTGCCAACCAGACCAAATCTTTCGGCATTCATACTACATCCGCTATAACCAATATTCAGTTTTAAGCTGGTACCTATTATGGAAGCATCGCCTATGTTCACCTGCGCTAAGTCCAATTGATCATAGTTATTAGGTAAAGTAACAGGCTTGCAGCTACCTACCGGCTTTTCTATTACATTTATAAAATCAATGGTTACTCTTTTAAATGGAAACATCATCATATCGCAATAAGGCTGAAAATCGGGATAATCGCCTTTGTAACTACTGTAGCTTAACTCTACCCTATCCCCTTCATGTAAAACAATAGGACAAAGTGTTTGAAACGATTGGGCACATGGTTGTAATAAAGTACCATCATCTAACCTAATCCATAAACCATCTCCGTAAATACCAATTCCGCATGCCTGGGTATAAATAGTTCCTTTCACATGGTTTTTGTTTCCGTTCCCTCCGCCTCCTTTACCTCCACCACCATTTCCTTCTTCATAACCCCACCATCCTTTTTTGCAGCTTGTAAAACTCAAGCTTAAAATCATTGCCAATAACACTATTGGCTTCATTGTTAAAATTGCTTTTTTCATAAAAGTATGTTTTATTGTTTTCATGCTTTTTGACAATCCCAATTTTCAAAATGTTGCATTACCCATTAACAATCGTTCTAAAGGTTAAATTTATTCTGGGTTTGGTAACGAGTTTTGTTGGAGGTAATCTGTGTAACCAATTGGCTTGTGTTGTATCTTTCATTAGCAGTAAACTGCCATTTTCCAATAGCAATGAAACAGTTGTTTTGGTCTGTTTATGTTTAAATGCAAATCTTCGTTCGGCACCAAAACTTACAGAAGCTATGGTTCCGTTCTTTTTTAAATCTTTTTCCGCATCGCTATGCCAGGCCATGCCTTCTTCACCATTATGGTATAAGTTTAACAGACATGAGTTAAAACTTTCCCCGGTTCTGTTTTCTATTATATTTTTTATGGCTAATAATGCCGGAGTCCAGTACAAAGCCTTTTTTGTGGTATTGGAATAAGTATAGTTAAAATCAGTATCGCCATACCAGGCTACTTTGCGTTTGGTAACTATACGCTTGCCAAAAATAACAGCTTCATCATTTTTCCACGCTATGGTATTTAATAAAACAGCTAAGTATTGATTAGCTTCCTCTATATTAAACAACCTGCCATAATAATTTACTACACCATCATATGGCAA
>CAYTWI010000131.1:0-9718 GCA_964442045.1 uncultured Bifidobacterium sp. | reverse complement strand
CTACCGAAGTTGAAATTGAAGTTGTAGCTGAATAATTGTCCCTGAAAAAGCAGCAAAAATCCTCCTCACAAGGGAGGATTTTTGCATTTTATACATCAACTAATTAATTATCAACAAGTTGCATTATGCAATGGGGAGTTTAAGAAAAATTATTAGTATCTCAATAAAATTTCCGTTATTTTGTCTTGCTTTTGGTGCTCTTTCAGTTTCACAAGTCCTGAACGATTCGAAAAACCATAGAATGTTCATTGGGTACTGTTACTGTTGACACTTTTATATTTAAAAATTTCAAAATGAACATTTACGTAGGAAATCTCAGTTGGAACCTGAAGGATCAGGATTTATCTAACCTTTTCGCAACACATGGCGAAGTAAGCTCCGCTAAAATTGTTACCGACAAATTCACTAACCGCAGTAAAGGTTTTGGATTTGTTGAAATGCCCAACGACGATCAGGCCCAGGCTGCTATTGCTGCCCTGAATGGTACTGAAGTTGACGGACGTAACATTGTTGTCAACGAAAGTCGTCCGAAACCGGAAGGTGGCGGCGGCGGTGGCTTCAAGAAAAGAAGCTTTGGCAACGGCGGCGGTGGCGGCGGCTACAAAGGTGGCGGCGGCGGCGGCTTTAAGAAAGGCGGCGGCGGCTTCAACCGTGATCGCGGTGGTTACGGTAACGACTATTAATTAATACGTCTTTCCATAAACAGAAAGTCTGGTCCGACATCGTCGAACCAGACTTTTTTTATGGCCTGATTTCAGGTTGCCTTAATCTGTTTTTTTCACACTACCGGCGCCAGACACCTGCTGACTTACTGTTGCATTGCCTTTATCATTATTAATAACTTCTGTCCCGGGCCTTAAATACATATGGTAAGTATTGGCTAAAATAATCTGCGCTTTCACACGCTCCGCCAATTCTGTTTGGTTTACTCCTTTAACGGTACCTTGTGTGCCAACAGGCATAAAAATAGGTGTTTTTATCTGCCCTCTGTCTGTTTCAATAACACCGGCACGCGCCTTTGAATTATTATCTGTTTGGGTAATTGTAAATTTCATAAATAAAAAAATATAATAGCTAAATAGATTTTTCAGCTATTACTCAAAATGCAGGCTAAACTGAATAAGTTGAGGGTAAAGCCCTTCTATTGCTTGTGTATATGGATAAATATCGCGATAAAGGGCATTGGAAATAGTTTGTCCTGTTTTTATTTCAGGCGAAAATTTAAAGTATTCAAAATAAATATCTAAACCAATACCTGCCTCCCACCCGTAAGTAAAAGGAATTAATGAAACAACCGGATTTTGCAAGCCGCGTGTACGGGTAACTGTACTACCAAAGTCATAACTAAAGCGAGGGCCTGCAACAACATATACTCTTGTATTCTTTCTTCTTTCCGATTTAAATTTTATAAGTAATGAAGCATCACAATAAGCTGATTCTATTTTTACTATTTTTTCAGAATTCTGAAATTCGTAAACCAAATTACGTTGAACAAATGAAATAACGGGAGCCATTAAACGTAAATCCCAATACTTACCCAATTTCAAATTAACAATAGCGCCTAATCCAATACCCGGAAAATTGGCTACCGTTAAATTCTTCATGGTATCGGTTGCAAAATAACCAGGCTTTGTTTCTACCTGCATACGCCCTAAATTACCTGCAAGAGTAAAACCAAAATGTAGTTTTTTATTGTCGTACTGACCTAAATTGGGCTGAGCAGTAGCACTTAACTTAAAAACAATAAGCAATATAAGCGTACTCAAAAACCTAAAGGCATTTGAGTTAAACTGGATTATTTTTGAGCTACGTAAATGGTGCAAGTTCCGAATGTTAAAGGTTTTACAATAATATTGTTAAATCCACAATTACGCAAGTGTTCTGCAAACGCTTCGCCTTCTGGAAAATACTTAACGCTTTCAGGTAAATATTTGTATGCATTACCACTTTCTTTATTAATAAGTTTAGCCCATATAGGTAAAACAAATTTAAAATAGGCGCCAAATATTTGTTTGAATGGAAATGCTTTAGGGTTTGAAAACTCTAAAACCACCAGCTTTGCTCCTGTTTTTAAAACCCTGTTTATTTGCGATAAACCTTTATCTAAGTTTTCAAAATTCCGTACCCCAAAACTAACAGTAACGGCATCAAAATAGTTGTCATGAAAAGGAAGCGCTTCACTATCCCCTTTAATCATTTCTATTTTATGGGACAAACCATTGTCTTTTATTTTTTGCCGGCCAAACTGAAGCATTTGTTCCGACAAATCAAGTCCTATTATTTTTGCAGGATTTATTTGCTTATTAATCTCTATAGCTAAATCGCCCGTTCCTGTTGCAACATCTAAAATAGTAGAACTACTATCCTTTTTTAAGTAAGCAATTGCTTTTTTTCGCCAGTAAATATCAATACCTAACGATAAAAACCGATTGAGGAAATCGTAGCGTTTAGCTACGTTATCAAACATTTCCTCTACTTGTGCTTTTTTCGATTTGTCAGAGTTATAATCGGGTTTTACAATTTTCATGCGCTAATAATCAAGGTTGCAATATTAACTTATTGAATTGCGAACACGTTGAAAAAATTCACGCAAGGCAGTTGATTTATCTTTGTTTTCTATTCTAACACGCTCTAAAACATCTATTGCGCCTAAAATATGTGTTAGCTGCTCGCCTTCATCATCACCTTCCACATCTATTCCGGCTGGCCTTTCTTCCATCATATTTTCTTCGGCTAACTGAAGTTGGTCAAGGGTATAATTTTCAACTAATTGTTTTATGGCTGGTAATTTCATTGGTGTTAATTAATAAAGTAAAGCTATCATTTTTTCAAGACCTTCCTCTTTGGCAGTTGTATCACTGGCAATAACCTGCCCATTTTTAACTACCACAAAATAAGGCAGATTGCTCACGCCTCCAAATTTTCTTGCTTCAGGATTCTCTTCCGCATTAATATCTAAGAACAAAGTATCTTTATATTCCTCTTTATTGGAAATCTTATTGAACTTTGGTGCAAAAAGTCTGCATGTTCCACACCAGTTAGCAAAGTACTTTACTACTATTTTTTCATTGCTATCAATTAAGTTTTTAAATTCCGAATCTGTTACTTTAGTTACCATTATGATTAATTTGTTTACAAAGATGACTTGATATTTTTATTAATTCAAATTTTATTCTATGCTCTATAACATAACAAGGTGTATTTAGTTTTATTTTTTTTAAACTTGAAACATGATAGAACGTGCATTTGTATATGGCGATTTACTTTTTGAAAGTATGCTTGTTTTAAACAACAGTATTCAAAATAAAGGCAAGCATTATAAAAGGCTTTGCAAGAGTGCGACTATACTTAAAATGCAGTTATCCGATAGTTTTACTTTAGCCTTTTTCACTACTGAAATAGAAAAACAAATTGCTTCTTCAGCCTTAGCAGATAAGCAAAACTGTCGGGTGCGATTTATTTTATATAGAAACAGTAATGGCTTTTATTTGCCCGATTCAAATAGAGTAAATCACATCATTGAGTTATTTGAGTTAAGTAAAAACTGGAAAGAAATAGCAGCAAAACCCAAAAGAACCGGAATATATAAAGAGCAACGCAAATCAAAAGGCCCATTAGCTAATTTAAAAACAGGCAATGCTTTGATTTATGTATTAGCCAAATTGTGGGCAAAGGAAAATGGCCTTGACGAAGCATTGATTATAAATGATGATGGAAATATTATTGAAGCTGCCAGCTCCAATATTTTCTGGAAAAAGAACAATCAAATATACACCGTACCTTTAAGTGAAGGATGTATTGCAGGTGTTGCACGCGAAACATTTATGGAAGAGCAATCCAATAAAAATTCACCAGTCGTTGAACAAATTTGCACTTTACAAACTTTACAAGAAGCTGATGAAATTTTCATGAGTAATGCTGCCAATGGGATAAGCCCTATTGTATTGGCTGACTAAATAGCTTCAGCTACCACAAATGTGCTGCCTCCTACAAAAATTAAATCATTTTCTGCTGCACTGTTTTTAGCCGCCTGTAAAGCCAAAGTCACTGTTTCAAAAACATCTCCAACAAGGTTAAATTGTTTAGCTGCAAGCTGTAAATCAACTTCATTTAAAGCCCTTGGTAATTGTGCTTTACAAAAATAGTAAGTAGCACTAGCCGGCAACTCTGCCAAAACTTTACTAATATCTTTGTCTTTTACCATCCCTATTACCATATGCAGTTTATCAAACTGTTGCAATGTAATTTGTTTCACTACCTGGTATATTCCGTTTACATTATGACCTGTATCGCAAATTACTTTTGGATTGTAAGACAATATTTGCCACCTACCCATTAAACCTGTATTTTGCTTTACCTTTTTTAAGCCATTAACTATAGCTGGCTGGTTTAAATTATAACCTAATTTTTGCAATTCATTTAAAGCTACCAATACGGTATTAATATTAAACTGCTGATAAATCCCACCCAAGTCGCAATACATGTAATCATCAGTATTTAAAGGTAATTTATTACTTTTTATTTGCGGCATAAATTTTACACCTTCCTCTGTTAATGTAAAATTATTTAACTGCGACTCTTGTGGTGCAAATAAAACAGGAGCAGTTTCTTTCTTACTTTTCTTAGTAAAAACAACAGCAGTTTCAGGTAATACCTCACCTATTACACAAGGAACATTGGACTTCATAATACCTGCTTTTTCTACAGCAATTTTCTCTAAAGTGTCACCAAGCAGATCGGTGTGATCCCAACCTATATTAGTTATAATAGATAGCTCCGGAGTAATCACATTGGTAGAGTCTAACCTCCCGCCTAAACCGGTTTCTATAATAGCAATATCAACTTTTTGTGCTGCAAAATAATTAAAGCACAAAGCAACCGTCCATTCAAAAAAGGAAGGCATAATTTTATCGAATAAAGGTTTATTTATATTTACAAAATCAACCACTTCCTGCTCTTCTATCATAACACCATTTATTTTTATACGTTCCCTGAAATCCTTTAAGTGAGGAGAAGTATACAAACCTACTTTTAAGCCTTGTTCCTGTAAAACAGATGCCAGCATATGACTCGTAGAACCCTTACCATTGGTACCCGCCACATGTATTGACTTAAACTTTTTTTCCGGATTACCTAAAGCCAGACATAGAGCAATTGTATTGTCTAAGTCTGCCTTATAAGCAGAAGCACCAACACGTGTAAACATGGGTAATTGTCCGTATAAATAATGAAGTGTTTCCTGGTAATTCATTTCTCTTATTTTTTATTAACCAAAGTATTAAGCCATTTCATAAACCTTACCCGGCAATGAACGGATAATACCTTTAAATTCTAAATCAAGAAGCTTAAGCGATAATAAACCTAAATCTATTTGTAAATCAAAACTTATTTCGTCTACGCCTATTTTAGTCTTTTGTTTAATATAATTGATGATTTTAGTGTCCTCCTCATCTAAATCAAGTAACAACAATTGCTGTTTGGGCTTTTTAGCGGAAGTGGTTTTTAAATCCCAATTCATTAATTCAAAAAGATCATCAGGTTTACTTAATATACTTGCTTTATTTTGTTTAATTAAATAGTTACAACCTTGAGAATACTCATCACTAACACGGCCTGGCAATGCCATAATATCTTTATTGTAGGAATTGGCAATTTCAGCAGTAATCATGGAGCCGCCTTTAATGGCAGTTTCTATTACTACCAATACATCGCACATGCCTGCTACAATTCTGTTTCGAGCCGGAAAGTTGGCTGCATCGGGTTTTGTTTTACTCAGGTACTCGGTTAGCAAACCTCCGTTCTCCATCATTGAATGAGCAGTTTTCTTATGGTCTCTCGGGTATATTTCATCCAAACCATGCGCAACAACTCCAACAGTCGGTAAACTATTATTCATGGCTGCTTTATGGCTGTGGTAATCTATTCCATAGGCCAAACCACTTAATATAAGCGATCCTGTGGGTTTCAATGCTTCAACCAATCTATCAGTAAATGCTTTACCATATTCCGTTGCATTTCTTGTACCTATTATAGAAACAATTTTAGTACTATTTAAGTTTGCATTACCTTTATAAAACAATAATATGGGCGCATCGTCAATATCCTTAAGCCTTTTAGGGTATTCATTTTCAAGGTAAAAAAGTGGCTTTATATGGTTTTTCTCAATAAACAATAACTCCTGCTCTATCCTCCTGAAATCTTTAAAGCTAATAATACTTTCAGCCGTTACTTCACCGATACCGGGTATTTTTAACAATTTCGATTTTGATTGTTTAAATATATTTTCAACACCCCCACAATAACTAATCAGTAACTTAGCCGTAACATTTCCAACATTAGGAATTTGTTTAACAGCCATTTGATAAAATAAATCGTTACCAATACTCATTTTAAATACTAAATGAAATGAAATAAGAAGCCGTATGGCTTTGGTTGGGCTCTAATAATATAATCCCTTTTTTATTGTATAAGTTTCCAGTATAACCAACATGATCAGCATACCCCAACCAAGGCTCCAGACAAATAAATTCCTGGCAATTAATTTTGCTCCAAATACCCAAATCGGTAAAATCATTAAACTGCATTTCAACAGCAAAGTCAGAATGCAAATGATTTAATTTTATTTTCTTTACAATAATGTCTTTAATAACAATGGCATCTTTACTGAAACTATCTTCCTGTAAAGGCAGTTTAGCGTTATTTAGTTTAACCTCTTCTGTTTTATTGGCAAACAAACCATTGCTCAACAATTCTTTTTGAAACGAATTAATGCTATAAAAATCAATTTCATATTCACTTAAATCCATAACAGGCAACTGAAAACCAGGATGAGCGCCAATACTAAAAGGCATGTTTTTATCAGATAAATTATTAACCCGGTAAGTAACCTTTATTTGGTTAGCAACATCTGTAAACGAATAAGTAATTATCAACTCAAAGTTAAACGGGTACAAAACCAATGTTTCAGGTGTTGCTACCAGTTTAAAACTTAATTCACTGGCTGATTGATTAATCATTTCAAAATCACAGTCTCTTGCAAAGCCATGTTGTGACATTTGATAATAATTACCATCAATCTCCGTTTGGTTATTGTTTAACTTTCCAACAATAGGAAATAGAACTGGTGCATGCCTGTTCCACACATCAGCATTGGCCTGCCATATAAATTCATAATTATGCTTACTATTTTTAACGGAATTTAGCTCCGCTCCTTTGCTATTTGCCAAAAGCACCAAACAGCCATTGCTTATACTAAAATTAAAAGACATTACTTTAAATAATTAACTGCAATTAAAACTAATTATTACGCCAATAAAAAAATACAAACAAAATTTAGTGTGAATAACAACTATTACTTTGATTACATTATTAATTACTTTTGAACTAAATAATTAATGTATCGTATTTTATGGCTAATGTGCTGCGATTTATATTTGTGTTGGTTTTAACGTGTGCTTTTACGTACCTGGTAGTAAGGTTTGAAAATGTTACCGATGGATTGGGTGCGGTTACAGGTAGTGTTTCGTGGTTATTTAGTGCCCCTAAATTTTAAAGATTTACTTTGATTGGTTGATAATTTTATTACATTTGTCCAATAAACATAAAATATTAAAACAATGGGAAAAGGCGATTTAAGATCAAAAAAAGGTAAAATGAAAAATAAAAGTTTTGGTAAAGTAAGAAGCAAAAGAGCTTTATCAGCTAAAAACAGAATTCATACAAAAGCCGCTTAAGCTTATGCTTCGGTGGTGGAATTGGTAGACACGCCACCTTGAGGGGGTGGTGCTTGCAAAGGTGTAAGAGTTCGAATCTCTTCCGGAGCACGTTAATAAAATAACCTTTAAACTTATTTAAAAATGGGCATTTAACAACGTTTAAGTGCCCATTTTTTATAAAATGATATAAAAATGAGTACTTCAATTATTCAAAAAATAAGAAGTTTAGCCAATCAACTTCATGATGAACATATTGCCATAAGAAGGCATTTACATAAACATCCTGAACTTTCGTTTGAAGAATATAAAACTTATGCTTTTGTAAAGGAGGCCCTTGAAAAAATAGGCATTACTAAAATTGAAACCAAAGCAAACACCGGTTTAGTTGCCTTAATTGAGGGCAAAAATCCATCCAAGAAAACAATTGCATTGCGGGCAGATTTAGACGCTTTACCTATTACAGAGCAAAATAATGTCCCCTATAGATCAATAAACAATGGTGTAATGCACGCTTGTGGGCATGATGTACATACAACATGTTTATTGGGAGCAGCCAAAATTTTATTTCAACTGAAGGATGAATTTGACGGTACTATTAAACTTCTTTTCCAGCCGGGTGAAGAAAAATTGCCAGGTGGAGCCAGTTTAATGATAAAAGAAGGTGCATTGCTTAATCCTGATGCCGGCCGTATTTTCGGACAACATGTTATGCCTTTAATTCCCGTAGGGAAAGTAGGTTTTAAAAGTGGTTTATATATGGCTAGCAGCGATGAGCTTTTTATAAAAGTAATTGGCAAAGGTGGCCATGCTGCTATGCCCCATTTAAATATAGACCCTGTTGCTATTGCTGCACAAATTATTGTTTCCTTACAACAAATTGTTAGTCGCACGGCTCAACCTATTATACCAACAGTACTTTCATTTGGTAAAGTAATTGCTAATGGAGCTACCAATGTAATTCCTGACGAAGTGCATATAGAAGGTACTTTCAGAACATTGGATGAAGAATGGCGAACCAAAGCACACGAAAAAATGGTTCATATGGCTACTTCAATAGCTGAAGGCATGGGTGGAAAATGTGAATTTGAAGTACGAAAAGGTTACCCATTTTTAAAGAATAACGAGGAACTAACCCTACAAACTAAGCTTGCTGCCGAAAATTATTTAGGTGCAGAAAATGTGGTTGACTTGGATACATGGATGGCCGCAGAAGATTTTGCTTATTATAGCCAGGTTATTCCAGCTTGTTTTTACCGTTTAGGTACAAGAAATGAAAAAGCAGGCATCACCTCTTCCGTTCACACGCCTACTTTTGATATAGATGAAAACGCTTTAGCCATTGGAAGCGGCTTAATGGCTTACATAGCCTTTAACGACTTAATCAACTAACTAAAATTTACCAGGCTTGCTCACCAATAAGCGGTACAAACCTGAAATTTTCCAATGTTATTTCTTCAAAACCCATAGCTGAAGTTTTTACAATACTGTGCATTTTTTGGGTATTGCTATCTCCAATTGGAATAATTAAAATACCACCAATTTTTAACTGATCAATAAGAGCCTGAGGTAATACTGGAGCACCCGCTGTTACAATTATTTTATCGTAAGGAGCACCTTGCACATAACCCTTACTCCCATCGCCAAATATGCAAGTAGCCGTATAACCAAAATCAGCAATACGCTTATGTGCTTTTTTAAATAAAGCCTCTTGCCTTTCGATGGTATATAAATGAACACCTAACTCTAACAATATAATTGATTGATAAGCGGAGCCCGTCCCTACTTCCAAAACCTTATCACCTTTTTCTATTTGTAGTAATTGCGTTTGGTAAGCCACCGTATAAGGCTGACTGATTGTTTGACCTGCATCTATTTTAAAAGCTTTATCTAAATACGCATGCGATTTAAACTCCGGCTGAATAAAAAAATGACGTGGAATTTTAAGCATTGCTGCTAATACCTTTTCATCAACAATACCTTTTGTACGTAATTCTTCAATCAGT
>CAYTWI010000130.1:0-9747 GCA_964442045.1 uncultured Bifidobacterium sp. | reverse complement strand
TTGGCGACCTAACGGGCTTTTTACAAGATAAAAATAACCAATATGATTTAATTATAGCCCGCGATGTATTTGAACATTTTACCAGACAGGATTTTTTTGAAGCTTTGCTTGTTATAAAAAAAGCATTGAGCAAAAACGGTAAACTGGTTATACAGGTACCCAATGGCGAAGGATTACATTATACCAGTATATTTTTTGGTGATATAACC
Source organism: uncultured Bifidobacterium sp. (assembly GCA_964442045.1). GTDB lineage: Bacteria > Bacteroidota > Bacteroidia > UKL13-3 > UKL13-3 > JAAFJM01. Next base: position 9,538 of record CAYTWI010000130.1, on the reverse strand, counting down.
CACGAAATGGCTTATACCAAAGGGTCATTGCGCCAACTAACAATGGCTGCAGGATTTAGCAGCGTAAAAGTATTCCCCGTTAACCCTTATCCAAAAGGTGCAAAAGGATTTATAAGAAGCCTGTTATGGAAGTACAAAGTACTCGTTACCCGTTTTTGGCAAACAGTTGAACGTGGAGGTTCAAGCGGCATATTCACGGCTAATTTAATTGCACAAATAGAGTGATAACAGTAGCTTTACTTTTTAGGGAAAAAAGACCCAACGGCTTTTCGATTGAAGAAATATTTCGTACCGTTGAACGCGAACTGTCGCAACAAGTCGTGTTCAAAAAGTTCTATGTCAATAAATCAAAATCGAAATTCTGGAACATTAAAGCAGTAGCTAAAATAAAAGCCGATGTATACCATATAACTGGCGATTGTAACTATCTGACTATGGGCATACCTCCCGAAAAAACCATACTAACCGTACATGATATTGGCCATTACGAAAACACTTTAAGTGGTTTAAAAAGATGGCTTTATGGTTTATTTTGGTTTAAATGGCCTTTGCAAAAAGCCCATCATATTACGTGTATTTCTAATTTCACTAAAAATAAACTCATAGAGTATTTTAAAATTGAGCCTGCTAAAATTAATGTAATTTACAATCCGTACCCTGTATTATTCAAAGCCAATTTAAAAACATTCAGAGCCAAAACACCTATCATATTACAAATAGGTGCCGGCCACAACAAAAATACCGCCCGTTTAATAGAAGCTATCAAAGGACTTGATTGCAAGCTTCTGCTTATAAACGGACTTAATGACCATATTGAAAAACTGCTTAAAGATAACCAGATTTCTTATATCAGTAAATCAAAACTATCATTTGATGAAGTATACGAAGCCTACTGTTTTTCAGACATTGTATTTTTTGCTTCCACCTACGAAGGTTTCGGATTACCTATAGTAGAAGCTAATGCAACCGGAAGAGTAATTGTTACATCAACAGTTGCTTCCATGCCCGAAATTGCTGGTGATGCAGCTTACCTTGTTAATCCCATAAGCGTAGAAGAAATAAGAACAGCTATTCAAAACCTGATAGAAAACGCAGACTTAAGAAGCAAACTCATAAAAAATGGTTTTGAAAATATTAAACGTTTTGAATCGTATGAAATTGCGAACCAATATTTTCAATTGTATTATAAAGTAGCACAACAATGAAATTATTAGTTTTATATGCAGAGTTAATGCCTTATAACATGGCTTGTTTTAAAAGCCTTGTAAACAACTGGCAGGCTACTATACATGTGGTAAGGTGGGATAAAAAAGTATTAACTCCTTACCAGCCGGAAAGTATTGAGGGCGTTAATTACTACAACCGTTCCGATTTTTCATTAGAACAAATAAAATCATTATACAGCACCATACAACCCGATGCGCTTTTTGTAAGCGGTTGGATGGATAAAGACTATTTGAAAATATGTAAAATAGCCAAGTTAAATAAAGTACCTGTTATAACGAGTGCCGACAGCCAATGGACAGGCTCTGTAAAACAACGTTTAGGTGCCCTAAGTGCCAAATTATATTTTAAAAAGCTGTTTGATTATATTATGATTCCGGGTGCTTATCAATTTGAGTTTGCTAAAAGAATTGGCTTTAAAAACAGCCAGATTTTATTCAATTTATATGCAGGTGATGTTTCTTTCTATTCAAAATTATACGAGGCACATTTACCACAAAAAACAAAGCAATATCCCAAAAACATTCTTTTCTTAGGCCGCTTTGCCGATGTAAAAAATTGCCAATTGCTTATTGATGCATTTAATGAATTAACACATCCGCAAAAAGCAGCATGGAAAATATATTTTATAGGAAACGGACCATTGGAAAAGGATATTCCTGTAAGCGATTATTTTAAAGTTTACCCTTTTATGCCACCCAATGAACTGGCTAAAATTTTGCCGGAGATAGGATTGTTTTGCTTACCAAGTAAAAAAGAACCATGGGGAGTAGTAGTACATGAAATGGCAGCATACGGATTGCCTTTATTGATATCAAATGCTTGTGGCGCAGCAACAGCCTTTGTAAAAAATACTTATAACGGTTTTACTTTTAAATCAGAAAACAAAGCCTCGTTACAGTTTCAATTGTTACAGCTTTTTAATAAAACCGATGAGGAGTTACTGGCAATGGGAAAAAAAAGCAACCAGTTAGCCCAACAAATACTACCCGATATATGGGCCAGCGAAATGGTTCATATTATGCAAACAAAAATTAACAACACTATATTACAATAGTAAAATGTGCGGAATTAGCGGATATATCAATACCAATTTATCAAAAGAAAAACTGCAGAACATGTTGCTTTGTATGAAGCACCGTGGGCCTGACGATGATGGTATATTTATTTCAGCTGATGAAAAAACAGGCTTAGGGCAAGTACGCTTAAGCATTATTGATTTAAGTGCACATGGTCACCAACCTATGTTTAGTGACGATGGAAACTGGCTTATTGTTTTTAACGGTGAGATCTATAACTTTAAAGATATAAAAGTAAAGCTGCAAGCTGCAGGAGATCAGTTTAAATCAAACTCCGATACTGAAGTATTATTGCATGCTTACCAGAAATGGGGCATTGATTGTTTGCAAGAGTTGAATGGCATGTTTGCCTTTGCCATACATAATATAAAGGAAAACACTACTTTTATTGCACGCGACCGTTTTGGCGAAAAACCTTTGTACTATCAGCAAACAGCCGGTAACGGATTTATTTTTGCGTCAGAAATAAGGTCATTGCTGGCTTCGACAGTTGTTAAACCAAAACTGAACCGGGCAGTATTACCTGAGTTTTTAGCGCAACAAACCGTACATTACCCCAATACACTTATAGAAAATGTATATAGTTTAGAGCCCGCTCACTATATATTAATTGGTGAAAATACTTTCGAGAAAAAATGTTACTGGCAGGCACAAATCAACCCTGTTGAAATAAGCCATGAGCAAGCCCTTAAACAAGTACGTGATTTATTTATTGACTCCGTTGATAAACGCTTAATAAGCGATGCACCTTTAGGCGCCTTCCTTTCAGGCGGAATAGATTCTACTATTTTAGTAGGTGTGGCCGCTAACATTAACAAAACAAAATTCAATACCTATACCGTAGCTTTCGATAATCCCGCTTTTAAAGATGGTTACTATTCGCAAATTGCGGCTAAACATTTTGGAACCATTCACCACGAAATAAAGTTAAGCTTAAACGATGTGCTGCATGAAATACCGCAGGCATTACAAAGCATAGATCATCCCTCAGCCGATGGTGTAAACTCATACCTTGTTTCAAAAGCAGTAAAACGGGCCGGCTTAAAAGTAGCACTTTCAGGCTTGGGTGGCGATGAAATATTTGGCGGATATGCCAGCTTTAAACAGTTATCAAACCTGGCACAAAACAATAAATATGTTCAATTGGTGCCGCAAGCCCTCAGGAAAATAATAGGCAATACTGTTGTTAATACAAACTCAAGTATTAAGCTGCAAAAAATAAGTGCTTACCTGCAATCAGACCTAAGTATTGAAAGCAATTATGCCATTACACGCCAATACTTTTTTAACAACCAGATAAAGGAGTTGAGTAAAAATACTTTTGGCAGTTATAATATTACAAAAGAAGATATACCCGCAGCATACTCTTATTCCACTATTTCAAAACAGGAACTGAATTATTATATGCACGATGTGCTACTAAGAGATACAGACCAAATGAGCATGGCAAACTCATTGGAAGTACGCGCCCCTTTTCTTGATCATCGATTATTAGAGTTTGTGCTTTCCATTCCGAACAGCCATAAAACCGACCCGAAAATAAACAAATCATTGTTTGTAAAAGCCCTGATTGATTTTATACCGGAAGAACTATTATTCCGTCCAAAACAGGGGTTCGTAATGCCTTTTGACCATTGGATGCGTAATGAATTAAATACCTATTGTAAACAAAAATTAACTTACCTTAAAGAAAAGAATATATTTGATGCTCATGCAATAGACCATTATTGGCAGTGTTACCTGACCAGAACAGGCAATGTAAATTGGGCCCGTTTGTGGTTGCTGGTAAGTTTTGCCAATTGGATGGAAACAAATAATATTAATTGATAAACGTATGAATTTAAATACTGAAATTAAAAAAATATTACGACCCATTTATTACTTATTTAATAACGGGAAAACAGTCAATGTAGAGGGTTATAATCATTTATCCCAATACAAATGGTTAGTTAACAAAGACTATGGTATGGCTTACTACAAGGGTTACTACGAACCCCAGCTATGCAAATATTTAAATGAAAATTTAAATGTAAACTCTGTTTTTGCCGATGTGGGATCACATGCAGGTTACTTTAGCTTATTTGCATCAGGCATAGTAAAAAAAGGATATGTTTATAGTTTTGAACCAGCACCCAATAACTTTAATTTCATAAAAAAAATTAAGCAGCTAAATAACATCGAGAACTGGTCAATAATAAACAAAGCCGTTGGCGATAAAAAAGGAGTTTTAAATTTTAATTCCAATACAAGTTCTTCAACAGGTAAAATTGATCAAAATGGTACTTTAAAAGTTGATGTGACCACATTAGATATAGAGTTAGCCAACATTAATAAACTAGACGTGGTAAAAATTGATGTGGAAGGTTTTGGCGGGCAGGTAATTATTGGCGCTATGGATACCATTGCTAAATTGAAACCTAAGTTAATGATTGAAATTCACAGTGGTACAGAAGAGTTAGCCATTATTTTATCACATTTAGATACTTTATATAATTTTTACGATTTAGATACCGGTACAACAGTAACTCATAAAGATCAACCTGTCAGCTTTATAATAGGAACCCCCGTTAACTAATACAAACAATATTCAACACCCATAACTTCTTAAGTATACTTACTAAAAAATATTGTGAATTTACCCAAACCAAAAATTCTGGCATTCTTTGATTTTTTCTTCCCTGCGTACAAATCAGGAGGACCGGCAAGGTCATCGTTAGGTTTGGTGGAAACATTGGGAATGTATTATGATTTTGAGATTTTTACACGTAGCACTGACAAAGATTTTAAGGAGCCGTTGCAAGGTATCGAAAGAGCCAATTGGTGCGATGTAAAAGGCGCAAAAGTATTTTACTCAACCAATGCAGCTCAGATACTGAAAGCTTCTAAAAAAGTAGAATACGATGTATATTACTTCAACAGCTTCTTTTCGGCAGCCTTCACTATTTTACCATTGTTGCTTATATCACTGGGCATACTACCGGAAAAACCTATTATACTGGCACCCAGAGGTGAGTTTTCAGAGAACGCATTAGCCATTAAAAACTGGAAGAAAAAAATTTATTTAAAACTGTTCAACTCCTTTTTATACAACAAAGTTATTTTTCATGCCTCCTCTAATTTTGAAAGATGGGACATTATAAAAGCCACCCGCGTTAAATACTCACAAGTACGCGTAGCCCTTAACTTGCGACCTATTTCAGAATTTTCGGCTATTCAGTATAAACCAATTACCAAAGAAAGTGGCGATTTAAAATTAGTGTTTATTTCGCGTATATCAGCAATGAAAAATATAGACTTTGCACTAAGAGTGCTTAAAAACTGTAAAACTCATATTACTCTGGATATATATGGTATTATTGATGATAAAGCCTACTGGAACGAATGCAAAGACTTAATAGCCGAATTGCCTTCTCATATTAAAGTAACATACAAAGGTGAGGTTTCACAAAAAAATGTATTCGGTGTTTTACAAAACTACCACGTAATGTTTTTACCTACACGAGGGGAAAATTTTGGACATTCCATATTAGAGTCGTTTATGGCAAACAGACCTGCGTTAATTAGCAATGTAACCATATGGCGTAATTTAGAGCAACAAAAAGCCGGTTGGGATTTAACCCTGCACGATGAAAGCGTATTTGTAAGTAAACTGGATGAAGTGAATGCAATGGACAATGATACCTACCAACAATTTGTTTCAGGCGCACATCAAATGGCGCAAAACTACTTTTACGATAGTGAAAAAGTAAAGGCTTATAAAAAATTATTTGATTGTTAAGGTATGTGCGGAATTGTTGGAATAATTAGTAAAGACTCGGATCAGTTGATAGACAACCTTGTTCGTACCATTGTGCACAGAGGCCCTGATGATTATGGTTGTTATAATGGCAATGGCATTTCATTAGGCCACAGACGTCTTTCTATTGTCGATTTAAGCCCTTTAGGCCATCAGCCTATGGTTTCAGTCGATAATGATTATGTATTAATTTACAATGGTGAAATATATAACCATGAAGTTATAAGAGAACGTTTATCAGAAAAAGGCTACACCTTTAAAGGCACAAGTGATACAGAAACACTTTTATATGCTTTTATAGAATATGGCCCTAAAATACTTAATGAGCTAAATGGAATTTTTGCTTTTGCTATTTACTCAAAAAGTAAAAACGAGCTATTTATAGCACGCGATCAGTTTGGAGTAAAGCCATTGTATTATATGGCTGAGAAAGATACTTTTTTATTTTCATCAGAACTAAAAAGCCTAATAAAACACCCAACCCTTAATAAAAGTATAGACCATACTGCCATTATGGATTATGTAAATTACCTATATAGTCCTGCAGAAAAAACACCCTTTTCGCAAATACAAAAAGTAGCGCCCGGGCATTACATTGTATACGACTTAAACACACACACTTACAAACAACATCAATACTACGATATTCCATTTACCGGGAAAGTAAATTCAGCAAGTATGGAAGAGCTCAGCTTTCAATTAGAGAAAAAACTATTTGATGCTGTAGAAAGACAATTAATGAGCGATGTGCCGGTTGGCTTTTTTCTTTCAGGCGGGCTTGATTCAAGCTTAGTGGTAGCCATTGCCCAACAGCTTAACCCTGATAAGCAATTGACTTGTTTTACCGTTAACTCAGGTGAAGGAAAAGTAACTGAAGAAGGTTTTGCCAACGATTTATTATATGCCAAATTATTAGCTGATAAATTCAATTTTAATTTACATATAGTAGATGCCAAAGTCGATATTTTAAAAGACTTTGATAAAATGATATGGCACTTAGATGAGCCACAGGCTGACCCAGCACCGCTTAACGTATTAAATATTTGCCAGGCAGCAAGAGGCAAAGGAATTAAAGTCTTATTAGGCGGCACTGCAGGCGATGATTTATTTTCAGGTTACAGAAGGCACCAGGCTTTAAACTACGAAAAACTTTTTACATATATTCCAAGTACATTACGAACAACTGCCAAAGATGTAAGTAAAAGATTAGATGCATCAAAACCCATTAACAGGCGCCTGAGAAAGTTTTTGCACGATGCTGATAAAAGCAAACTGGAACGTATGGCCGGTTATTTTGCATGGCTGCCTTACGAAAATAATTTGAGCCTGTATTCAGATAAAGTAAAAGCAGAATTAAGAAACTATCAACCCAGTCAAATATTATTTGATCTGTTAAAAAATATTCCAAACGAAACAGCTGATTTAAATAAAATGCTGTATTGGGAAATAAAAACCTTTTTAATGGGTCATAACCTGAACTATACCGATAAAATGAGTATGGCTGTAGGCGTTGAAGCACGTGTACCATTTTTAGATTTAGAGTTGGTAAACTTTAGCACAACTATACCAGACCATTACAAGCTTAAAGGGCAAACAACCAAATATATTCTGAAAAAAGTAGCTGAAAAATACCTGCCCCACGAAATCATATACCGTCCCAAATCAGGATTTGGTGCGCCCGTAAGAAAATGGATAACCGAAGACCTGGACGAAATGATAAAAGAACGCTTATCACCTATGAAAATAAGAGCCCGGGGTATTTTTAACGAAGATGCCGTTTGGCAATTGATAAAAGACAATAAATCAGGAAGAATTGATGCTTCTTATACAGTTTGGAGCTTACTCGCCATTGAAAGTTGGATGCAGCAATTTGTGGATGGAAAAAAATTATTTTAATTTATTACATAAATTCAATTCCAGCAACACTCCATTTCTACGTAAAGTCATTTAATTAAAACAAACTATCTACACAATCATCTTTGTGTGATTACATAACGATTATTAATGAAACAAATAATACAAAACTTAAAAAACGGAAATACCATATTGGAAGAAGTACCGGCTCCATTAGTAAAAAAAGGCCATGTACTGATACAAACCAGTAAAACCCTTGTTTCATTGGGTACCGAAAAAATGCTGGTAGAGTTTGGTAAATCAAACCTGTTATCCAAAGCCCGCCAACAGCCTGAAAAAGTAAAGCAGGTATTGGATAAAATTAAATCGGACGGATTATTACCAACACTCGAAGCTGTTTTTAATAAGCTGGATGAGCCACTTCCTTTAGGTTACTGTAATGCAGGTGTTGTTATAGAAGTAGGCGAAGGTGTAAGCGAATTTAAAGTAGGCGACAGAGTTGTTTCCAATGGGGCCCATGCAGAGTTTGTGTGTGTACCTAAAAATTTATGCGCTTTAATTCCTGAAAATGTAAGCGATGAAGAAGCGGCCTTTACCGTAATTGGTTCCATAGGTTTACAAGGTATCCGTTTGGTAAACCCAACCATTGGCGAAACTATCGTTATTATTGGTTTAGGTTTAATAGGTTTAATTACTGCCGAATTATTAACAGCCAATGGCTGCGAAGTAATAGGCTTTGATTTTGACGATAAAAAAGTAGCCTTAGCCCAAAGCAAAGGCGTAAAAGCATTTAATGCAAAGGGTATTGATGTAGTAAAAACAGTTGAAGGCATTACCAACGGAATAGGTGCAGATGCAGTTATAATAACCGCTTCAACCAAAAGCGATGAAGTAATAAGCCAAGCAGCACAAATGAGCCGCAAGCGCGGGCGTATTGTTTTAGTGGGCGTAATTGGTTTAAATATAAACCGTGCAGATTTTTTCAAAAAAGAATTAAGCTTCCAGGTATCATGCTCATACGGGCCGGGCAGGTATGATGAAGATTACGAGAACCGTGGTATAGATTATCCTTTGGCTTACGTAAGATGGACCGAAAAAAGAAATTTTGAAACCATATTAGGTGCAATAGCAAGAGGTAGAGTAGATGTAAAACCACTCATTACCGAAAGAGTAAAGCTGGACGACTATATGCAAATATATGGCTCTATGGGTGGTGCAAGCATAGCTTCAATCATTAGTTACGATGCCCCTCAGCAACAGGCCAAACAAAAAAATAATGTACAGTTAAACCAAGCCACCTTTACGGGTAGCAAAGGTGTTATTGGTATTATAGGTTCAGGTAACTTTACCAAAATGACCATGTTGCCGGCACTAAAAGGCACCGGTGCAGCTTACAAATATATTGCGAGTCAAAGTGGAGTTTCAGGAAATGCATTAGCAAAAAAACACGGCTTTAGCAACTCAACAACCGATTACAAACAAATATTAAACGACAGCGAAGTTGATTTGGTTTTAATAACAACCCGCCACAATGTGCATGCAAGCATGACCATTGATTGCTTACATGCAGGCAAACATGTTTTTG
>CAYTWI010000129.1:0-9821 GCA_964442045.1 uncultured Bifidobacterium sp. | reverse complement strand
GATGGTATTAATTATATCAATGATTCAACAGTTATTTTACAGATTTACGCGCCCCTTAAAACTTTTATTTATGTAATTGGCGATTTTAATAACTGGGAGTTAAAACCTCAGTATAAAATGAGTAGAACGCCCGGAGGAGAAAGGTTTTGGATAACTATTACTGGATTGAAAAAAGGTATTGAATACGGTTTTCAATATGCTATTGATGAGTTTCAAATGCGCGTTGCTGATATTTATGCCGAAAAGATTTTAGACCCCAATAATGACCCATGGATACCTGAAGTTACTTACCCTAATCTGAAAAAATATCCGACAGGTAAAACAACCGAAATTGTTTCGGTATTGGAAACAGGTCAAGCACCATTTGTTTGGCAAACAACCAATTTTATTAAACCACCTAAGGAAAAGCTAGTCATATATGAGTTGCTGCTAAGAGATTTTATTGGCAGGCACGATTTTCAAACGTTAAAAGATACACTTGATTACTTACAACGACTGGGTGTTAACTGTATTGAGCTAATGCCTATTACCGAGTTTGAAGGCAATGAGAGTTGGGGTTATAATCCAATGTTTTATTTTGCGATTGATAAGTATTATGGTACCAAACAAGCTTTTAAAGAATTGGTTGATGAATGCCATAAACGTAAAATGGCTGTGGTTCTGGATATGGTTTTAAATCATTCGTTTGGACAAAATCCACAGGTAAGAATATACTTTGACCCCACTGCAGGCCAATACGGGCAGCCTACTGCAAACAATCCGTGGTTTAACCAAACAGATAAACACCCGTATGGAGTTGGTTACGATTATAATCATGAAGCTCAACCTACTATTGATTTTGTGAACAGGGTTACTCAATTCTGGCTTACTGAATATCATTTGGATGGTTACCGTTTTGATTTATCTAAAGGATTTACACAAAAAAATACTTTCGGTAATGAAGACGCCTGGAATGCTTATGATCCGTCAAGAGTAAATATATGGAAAAGAATTCGTTCAGAAATAATAAAACACTCGCCAGATGCCTACTTAATATTAGAGCACTTGGCTGTTAATGATGAAGATAAAGCACTGGCAAACGAAGGCTTTATGTTGTGGGGTAAAATGACCAGTAATTATGCGGAGGCATTAATGGGTTATGATAATACAAAAGCCAATTTAAGCTGGGGCGATTATAAAAGTCGTCAATACAATTCACCTAATTTGGTTACTTATGCTGAAAGCCACGATGAAGAAAGAGTAATGGCTACTACATTGCAATATGGCAGGGTACAGGGAACTTACAGCACAAAAGACTTAAATACGGCTTTGAAAAGAGTTGATGCTTACCATGCATTGCTTTTACCTTTAATAGGACCAAAAATGATATGGCAAGGTGGTGAGTTGGGTTACGAAGTTTCTATTAACACAAACGGACGTACCGGTAATAAGCCTTTTAACTGGAACTATTTAACTAATACTACCAGGAAAAAAGTATATGATAATATAAGTAAGCTCAATAAATTAAAGCAACATGTAAGTTTCTCATCAAATAGTTACACCTACAGTACGAGTTCCGTTATTAAAACATTGAAAGTAAGCCATGACAGTATGAATACGATTATAACCGGCAATTTTGATGTAATACCTATCAATACAGCATTTGCATTTCAGCATACAGGTTGGTGGTATAACTATATTACAGGTGATTCTGTTAATATTACAGATGTTAATACTTCATTCTTATTACAAGCAGGAGAATACAAAGTATTTACTGATAAAAACATTTATGAGCCATTAAATACAACCGGGATTAAAAATGTAACGGAAAACCTGTCAGAAAAATGGAATTTGTATCCAAACCCAAGTATTGGTAAATTAAATATTATGGTTGATTTTGAAAATTATTCTAACTTAGAATTAGGCATTTATGATGTTGTTGGAAAAAAAGTTTATAATATTCATAACAAAAACCAATACATTTATGGTGCACAAGAATTTGAATTAGATATAACCAATTTACCCAAAGGTTTATATTTAGTAAAAGTAAAAACCAGCACCATTGAGTCTGTTAAAAGATTGATTATTAATTAAGAATATACTTTGTTGAATAAAATTTGAAAATGGGTTTTTTGTCAGATTTTATCCATTTAGCTTAGCTATATTTAATTAACAGTTTATAGAAATTAAAATATATCCATATGAAGAGAAAATTACTTGTATTACTTGTAGGGATTTTCATTGCTTCTGCATCCTTTGCGCAGAGTATCAAAGGAAAAATAGAAGATGAAAAAAAACAACCAATAGTTGGGGCTACAGTTATTATTGACGGAACAAAAAAAGGTGGGTACACCGATGCACAGGGAACTTTTGAAATTAAAGATGTAGTACCAGGTAATTACAAACTGAAAATTACAAGTTTAGGATTTAATACCGCTTACAAAGATGTAGAAGTTACCGCAACTGGATCTTTTGTTTCTTTGGCACTAAAGGAAGACCAGAAAAAGTTAGATGAAGTAGTGGTAGTTGGGTATGGTGTACAAAGAAAACGTGAGGTAACAGGTTCCATAGCTAAAATTAGCGGAAGAGAATTAAATGATATGCCAGTACCTAGTTTTGAATCGGCCTTGCAGGGAAAATTGGCCGGTGTAAATGTAACTACGGGAAGTGGTTTAGCCGGTTCGGGTGCTGTTGTAAGAATAAGAGGTATAGCCTCTATTGGTGCCGGTGGTGATCCATTATACGTTGTGGATGGAATTCCTATTACACAGGACTACTTTTTAAATAGTAATAGCGGAGGGATGAATAATAATCCATTAGCCTCTATTAATCCTAATGATATTGAAAGTATTGATGTTTTAAAAGATGCCGGAGCAAGTGCTATTTATGGTTCAAGGGGTGCTAACGGTGTTATATTAATTACTACCAAACGAGGCAGAAAAGGAAACAAAAAAGGTCCGAGCGTTAACTTTACCGCTACTGTTGGAACTTCACAGCCAACAGCTTTGCCTAATATGTTAAACACACAACAATATTTACAATTACGTCAGGAAGCATGGGAAAATGATGGCGGAACAGGTAGGGTATGGTTGCCGGGTTATTCATCTGCCCAGTCTACAGCGGCAGCGCGCGAGGCGGCTTATTTAAAAGCAAGCCAATATAATACTGACTGGGTAAAATTAACAACAAGAGTTGGCTTTAAACAAAACTATGATTTATCGGTAAGTGATGTATTTAAGAAAGTGAGTTATTATGCCGGAGTTTCTTACAGCAATAACGAAAGCTATTTAGTAGGCAACAGCTATAACAGGTTGGCAGGCCGTTTAAATTTAGATTTTAAAGTGAGTAAAAAAATAAAAATTTCCACCAACTCAAGTTTAGCACAAGGAAACAACTTCCGTGTTAACAGTGCCTGGGCCGGAGGTTTAGGTGCTGCAATGAGTGAAGCATTACCAATTTACCCTGTAAAATTTGGCGGACCTAATGGCGATAGTACTTATTTTAGAGGAGGCGCAAATCCGATAATTGCTCAAGAACAAAAAACTTGGAGAGTGGGTGAAACCAGAACTATTAACAATATAGCTATTGATTATAACCCAATAAAAAACCTATATTTAAGAGCGCAAGGTGGTTATGACTATATGCAATTGTTAGATGATCAATACGACAGTCCTCAATTATTAAATATTGCTGACTCGGCAGGCGGTAACGCATACAGAACAGCTACTTTTACGAATAATTTAAATTACTTTATTACCGGAACGTATAATTATAACCCAACAGATAACCATAAATTCAGCTTTATGTTGGGTAATGAGTTTCAAAAATCAACGGCATCAACAAGGACACAAAGAACAGAACATACTTCAGGCCCTTTTTATGAAAAGACACCTGATTCGTTGTATGCAAACCAGACTGCTCCCGGTAATGCCTGGGCTTTTTTAAGTTACTTTAGTCGTATTAATTACTCATATAAAGACAAGTATTTTGCGCAGGTAATTTTACGTGCAGACTGGTCATCGCGTTTCGGTGAAAACTACCGTGTTGCATTTATGCCAGCTGTTTCGGCCAGTTGGGTTTTAAGTGAAGAAAAGTTCTTACGTACCAATAAAACCATTTCATTTTTAAAATTACGCGCCAGTGCAGGACGAAGCGGAAACTCTAACATAAACGGAAATGCACGTTTCCTTACTTTCAGAACAGATGGTCTGTATAACCAACAAGCCATTACTTATCCGACACAGGCACCAAACGAAAACTTACGCTGGGAAACATCATTGATATGGGATGCAGGTTTGGAATTAGGTTTATTTAACGATAGAATTTTTACTACCGTTGATTACTTTGACAGAAGAGTAACCGATGCTATTATTGAAAATTTGGCCATTTCACCTTCAACAGGTATGGATCAATATACTGCCAACGTGGGTAAAATAACCAATAGAGGTTTAGAGTTTGGTATTAAAACAAGAAACTTGGTAGGAAAATTCAGATGGAATACAGATTTTAACATTACAAAAATCTGGAATTCAATTGATGATATTGGTGCTTATTCGCAAGATGCTGTAAGTGGTGGAACCAATGATACTCGCCCGATTATTGGAAGCCCTATTGGCACCAACTATTTAGTAAGATTCAGCCATGTAGATAAAGCTACCGGATTACCTGTATATTTAGATGTAAATGGTAATCCTACAAGTACCTGGGATCCAGCAAATAGGGTAGCGGTAGGAAGTGTTTTACCTGATGCTTCAGGTGGTTTAACTAATACGTTCTCATACAAAGGTTTTGATTTAAGTATATTGATAAACTTTGTTATTGGTGGTAATATTTACGAATCATCAGCTAAACGCCAATTGGGAGTAGTTACTAATTGGAATATGAGGACAGATTTATTTGACAGATGGCAAAAACCTGGTGATGATGCCCAGTTTGCCAGATTGACTCTAAACTCAGCTACTTATGGTTCAAATACAGAATGGATTAATACCACTCAGTTTTTACATAGTGCTTCATTTGCCAGATTGCGTAATGTAACATTGGCTTATAATTTACAACCCAAAGCGATCAAAAAATTAAAATATTGCCGCTCTGTTCGCTTGGCAATTATTGCAACAAATATTTTAACTATTACAAAATATCCGGGATTAGATCCTGAAATAGCGCGTGATTTTGAGAATGCGACAGATAGAAACATGAGTCCGAATATTACTTATTTAACTCCGCCACAAGAGCGTACTTATTCATTTCAAATAAATATTGGATTTAACTAAGGGAGGAAGCATCAGATGAAAAACAGCAATAAAATAACAATTATATTTAGCATATTATTAATAGGTTTAAGTTCATGTACTAAATGGACAGAAATAAAACCTGAGGGATATTTATTAGAAGATGAAGCCGTAAAAAGTGGTCAGGATGTAATAAAAATTGTAAACTCTACTTACGATGCTTTGGCCAATAGGTTAAACGGAACTACACAAATTTATAACGATTTGTTAGGCGATGAGTTAGCTGATTATAATATTAATGGCGACAGAAGGGAAATGTATACTAGAGGGGTAATAGCTTTTAATGCTACTGCAACCGATAATTACAGGGGAATTTACCGCTGTGTGTTCCGTGCCAATACCTGTCTGGACTATATTCAAAAGTTTAATGACTTAACTCAAACCCAAAAAAGTACTCTTGAAGGGGAGTTAAAGTTTATAAGAGCCTTGTCGCATTTTGAAATAGCTAAATTATATGCACACCCAAAAGGTAGCTCACCATTAATTGACCCTAACAAAGCACAATCAGGTATTCCCTTACGTAAAAAAGTATCTATCGACCCTGTATTAAGAAGCACGATTAATGAAATGTACAGTTTTATTGAAGAAGACTTATTAGCAGCCATTGCTTTGTTACCAAACAGTAATCCTGCTAATACCACCAAAAAAGTATATGCCGATAAGATTGCAGCTAAAGCATTATTGGCCAAAGTATATTTTCAAAGTAATCAATACCAAAAAGCTATTGATGTATTAAACGATGTAATAAGTGATAATACTTACCAATTAAGCGACAGTTTAAACCATTTTGATAATGCAAGCTTTAGCAAAGAGTATTTGTTTCAGTTTGTAAGTACCGGAACGGGTGATAACAGGGCGGCTGGATATACCGGAAATTACAGAAGTGATAACGTAGCAGTGCCTAATATGCAAATTTCAAAATTGGCATACGATTACATGAACCAGGACACAACCGATAAACGTTTGGGTTTAATTAAAGTAATAAACAAAGGAAAACCCGAAGAAGTATATGGTTCTAAAAAATTTGATTACGATTATTTTGATGTGCCCTATTTATTGTTAACCGATATGTACTTAATGCGTGCAGAAGCTCTTGCAATTACCAACCAAAACTTAGGAACCGCTGCAACCGATTTAAACAAAATCATATCAAGATCATATGTAAACGCAGCTTCAAAATTGTTAACAGGAGCTGAATTACCAGATGTAATAAAAGCAAAAGCAAGGGATGAAAGACGCAGAGAGTTTTTATTAGAAGGTGATAGAATTCAAAACTTTAAAAGAATAGGAGCTAATGGGGAAATACAAACACCAAATACAATCAGAAATGCTGAATTTAACTGTAATGGTCTTGTTTTCTCTTATCCGCAAACAGAAGTAACTATTGGATTTGCTCAAAATCCAAGACAAGCATGCAATTAGTTAAAAAGGGAACGAATATGAAAAAAGCAATAATAATAGCAAGCATATTTTTAGGCATAATAGCTTGCAAAAAAGATATAAAAGATATTGGCGCACCATCTAGCAAAGTGGATGGGTTACAAGCCAAATGGGTGTTAAAAAGATGTTCGATGGTTGATGAAATTTCCTTAACCAAAGAAACCATAAAAATGGGCGATTACTTTACTGTAAAGAATACCAATTATACACAGCCCAATATTAAGTTTGAAACAGTTAACGGAAGCAGGGTATATACTGTTGATACAACTAATGTATTAATTAATTTTTTTCAGGCACCAACAGGCGCATGGAATTTTGACAGCGATGAATTTCCAACCGAAATTACATTTACCCCAACAGGAGGTACTGCATTCACATTACCGCTTGGCGGCTCCATAAGAACGGTGGATCAGGTTTTAAAACTACGTAAACCCATTTATTGTGGTGGCGAGTTAAAGTTTTCTTATGTTTTAGAGTTTGAAAGAAATTAATAGAAAAAAGAGGACACGAATATGAAAAAGATAATAGCTATTACGATATTGTTTTTAAGTTTATACAGCAATAAACTGGTTGCTCAGGCTTATTGGATTGAACCGGAAAGTCCGGATGTAACCAAGCCTATAAAAATATATGTAGACCTGAGTAAAACCACCAATACCAGTTGTAAAGACAATCCGGGCCCGTTTTATATATGGACCTGGAAACCCAAAGAATTTCCAACCGGTGACCCTAAAGTAAACGGAACAGGAGAGAAGCCTTGGAAAAATTCGAATGAGTTGTTAAAAATGACCAACGATGCGGCAAAAGGGCAATATGTTTGGTATTACGAAATGACCCCAACCGAATTTTACGAAACAACTGCAGCCGATGTTTATAAGAACGGAATCTCTTTATTGGTAAAACCAAAAGATGGAGGAGGGTATGGCGATCCGGATATAAAAACAGAAGATTTAAATTTTACCATTGAAGCACCAAAAACAGACAGAGGCTCTTTGTACACGGTTCCTGCTTTCGCTTTCCCGACCGAAATTGTAAATTTTGTTTACGATAACAAAGTAGAAACCAAGCCCACTATGAAAAACTTAGGGGCCGATTCAGTATATATATTGTTAAAAGCCAATACTATTGATACTGTTACTTCAGCTACCAAATCGTCCCAAGTAAAAACAATTTTTACTATTTCCGATAATGACCAGTTAAAAATGCTTTATGAAGGAAATGGTGTGTTTAAGTATTCAATATTACCCTATCAGTTTTTCTCTATGCCTAAAAACTTAAAAATTATTGATGTAGAAGTGTTTATTGTAAAACTAGGCTGGACAGGTATTAACGACCAGAGCGATTTGATAAAAGTGAAATTTGGCGTATGTAATTAAAATATAAAAAGAATTATGCAAACAAAAATGCAACTTCTCAAAAAGAAGTTGCATTTTTGCGTTTTAAACACAAGCATTTAATCATTGAACGCATATATTTACAAAAACAGGGTATTTATTTCTTTATACTTTTTTGTTTTACTCCTATTTACTTTGTTGCTTATATTGAGCAGCAGTGAAAATATTAGTTTGCTGATTAATAGTAGGCACAATCCCTTACTTGATTTGCTTATGAAATATATTACTCACTTAGGCGAAGGTTGGTTAGCAGTTCCGGTTTGTTTGTTTGTACTTTATAAAGACAGGAATTTAGGTATAGCCATTTCATTAATTTGTATATCCAGTGCCCTTATTACCCAGTTTAATAAACATTTTATTTTTGACAATGCATTACGTCCTTCGCTCTTACTGAAAGATTTTAACCTGCACTTTGTAGAAGGAGTAGAAGTACTGGAATATCATAGTTTTCCTTCAGGACACACCACGGCCGCATTTGCTGTATTCTCTACACTGGCCTTTATTTACACCAAGCCTAAATTTCAAATTGCTTTTTTATTACTGGCTATTATTATTGCCTTTTCGCGTATCTATTTATTACAACATTTTTTACGCGATACTATAGTAGGATCACTGATTGGTTTTTTTACGGCATTTATTTTATTTTGGTTACTGGTAGAGAAAAAACAAGCGATTAAAAGCAATAGCAGCAATGTATAAAATTATAGCGAAGCATCCTTATTTTTACGTAGTAGTTTGGGGCATTTTATTGTTCATTCCTTTTTTAGGCAATGTACATTTGTTTGATTGGGATGAGATAAATTTTGCTGAAAACTCTCGCGAAATGTTGCTTACCGGCAATTACCAGCAGGTGCAAATTAACTTTCAGCCCTTTTGGGAAAAACCACCATTATTTTTTTGGTTACAAACCGTATGTTACCATTTATTTGGAGTAAGTGAATTTGCAGCCAGACTGCCCAATGCTTTGGTTGGTATTACAGCATTACTGGCGGTTTTTTATGTGGGCAAAAAGTATTTCAACAGTCAGTTTGCCTGGATTTGGGTTTTATGTATTACCGGGAGTATTACACCACACTTGTATTATAAAAGCGGAATTATCGATCCTATTTACAACCTGTTTATTGCAGCAAGTGTTTTTCAGTTTTTCCTGATTGCCAAAAGCAATTCCTTTAAACAAAAAAACATCCATTCATTATACGCAGGCTTGTTAATCGGAGCGGCTATTATTACCAAGGGACCTGCGGCACTGCTTATATGTATTTTAAGTATAATAGTATATGTAGCTATCAATAAGTTTAAATTCTTTTTTGGCTTAATACAAGTATTTCTTTGTGCTGTAGCTGCTTTTGCCGTAAGTGCAACCTGGTTTGGCTGGGAATTAATGCAACACGGAAGTGTATTCTTAAAAGAGTTTATTTTATACCAGATAGATTTATTTAAAAACCCCGTGGCAGGACATGGACAACCATTTTGGTATCATCCCATAGTGGTTTTATTAGGTTGTTTTCCTATTTCTGTTTTAGCCATTAACTTATTGTTTAAACGAAACCTAAACGATTTAAACCCTCCACAGGCAGCCATTTTCAGGTGGAGTCAGGTTTTGTTTTGGGTAGTGCTTATTTTATTCAGCATCGTTAAAACCAAGATTGTTCATTACTCATCAGCCTGTTATTTACCTTTAAGCTTTTTAGCCGCTTATGCCATTAGCCAGAGCTTA
>CAYTWI010000128.1:0-10079 GCA_964442045.1 uncultured Bifidobacterium sp. | reverse complement strand
ATTTCTTTTTTGGTTTGTATAAATACCTCATTAATTAACTCTTCCTTGCTTTTGTAATAAATATACAAAGTGCCTGTAGCCATGCCGGCCTCCACTGCAACATCGGCCATTTTTAAGCCCACAAAACCGGTTTTAATTACCAGTTTCATGGCTGCCTGTTGAATGGCTTTGGTTTTATTTTCGTCTTTAATTTTAGGCATGGCTTTTTGTGGGCACAAATATAAATGAATATTTATTCACAATACAAATAAAAAAAAGCGAAACTGTTTTAGTTTCGCTTTTTACTGTTGTTTATATTTTTTAGAAATTAAAAGCTATACCTGTTTGTATGGTTCTGGTATCTGCCACATTTGATGTTTCAAACAAAGGCACCAAACCATAGTTAACAAATATACTGGCAAAGCTGTAACCCAATCTTACGGTGGCATCGGCACGTAAACGGTTTACAAAAAAGTCGCCACTTGCACGGTTTTCGTAATCCACTCCGTTTTTGCTGTATTCGGTGTAAATGCTGTTGGTTACCGAGTAGTTTACTATAACACCCGCAGCTACATAAAAGCGGTTATCGTGTCTGTTGTAATTGGTATTGTACTTAATTAATAATGGTAAGGTTAAATTAAACTGGCTTAAACGGTTGGTTGATAAGGTAGCTGCCGGTGCAGCAAAGGCTAATTGTTTAGTGTTATCGCTTATTACCGAATCTTTATTTTTAAAACCGTAGTGGTCAAAGCTAAGACCTAAACCGGTAGTAAATGCCAGGCGCCCTTTTACAACTGGAATATCCCAGTCGCCAAAGTTAATGGCAAAGCGCCACGAGCTGCCAAAGTTGGTTTCTAAGTTTTTGTTTGAAGCAGCCAAAGTAGTGTTCATGTCAGGGGTAACCAAGCCACCTACTCCTATTTCTATACCACCAAAAGCTGTTTCCATGCTGGTGCTGTGTTTTTTGTTACGGTTTTTTCTTCCTTTGTTTATATCAACACCGGCTGTTATGCTTCCGCTGTTGGCTTCATCGTTGGTTTGCTCTAACTTGGCACCACCGCTTACTTCTTTTTCTATATTTTTAGGGTTACCTGCATACTCCATTTTTGATAAGCCGCTTACTGATACTTTTAAATTGTTTTTTACGGTAGCTCTTATTTTAGAGGCTCCACTGGCTTCTGCATCCAGGTTTTCAAAAGCCATACCCAATGCTTCTATTTTTGAGGCACCTGTAGCTTCCAGTTTGGCTTCGGTAGCTTTTCCATCAATTATCAGCTTGCTGGCTCCGTTTATTTCTGCTTCTAATTTATCGGTTTCTAAATAAAGATCGGCTTTGGTAGCTCCGTCTGCAAATATTTTTAAGTTGGATACTTTAAATACACTATCGGTAGCCATGCTTATTTGTCCGTTACCTTCTAATCTTATTTCCTGTAGGTTGTTGCTGTAAACGGTTATTTCTACGGGTAAAGCAGAGTTAAACTCGCTTAAGTTAAAGGTTAAGGTTCCGTTTTCTATTTTAAAACCTTTTTCCTGGTAGGTGCTATTGTATCTTTTTACCTGTTCCTGCGAAAATTCAATTTGATTGGTGGCTGATTGAGCTAATTTAACTTCAAAGTTGGCCGGTATTAAAATTTTTGAAAAATCAGCCAGAGCTATTTTGTTTTGTGCGCTAAGCATTAATCCAACCAGGAATAAACTGCTTACTAGTATTAATTTTTTCATAGATGTTTTCTTTTTTGTTGGGTAATACGTGAACGGGTAATTTTTGTTACACGGCCTTTAAAAAAAAATATTTATCGTTGATTTATAGTTATATAAAAAAATGGAACTTTTTGAACTAGAGGCTTACCAAACCAAACTGGTTAAAGTGGTGCCAGGTATGTTTGGTAAAAAACTGTATCCACTCCTCGTTATTAAGCAGGCCAAATACGGGGTGGGTTTTACTTTCAACCACCTGTTGGGCTAATACGGTAGCTACCTGTTGGTGGCGTTTTTCAAATTCGTTAATGGCGGTAGCCATATCGGGGTGTTTGGTTTCAAACGACAGGCTGCGGGTAAAATCGTTTACTACGCCTTGCTTAAATCCACCGGGCGACCATAAAAACAGTTTCTTTACTTTTTCTATCTTTTCTTCGGGGGTTAATACGGTAATGGTAAGGTCTGACAGAATATAATCGTAAATTAAGCTGAGGTGCTCTATCATCTGTTGGGCATTCATGCTGCCAAAGGTGGCAGGTGTTGCTGCATGTAGCTCTTGGCGTAAAGCAGTAAAGTCTATATCGGGAAATTTGGTGAAATTCATTTTTGATTTATGATTTTTGATTTATGATATTGGATTTGTGATGTTGGATTTATGATTTTTTAAAATTCTATATTTTTATCTCTATTATTTATCATTCAAAAGTAAAACTGCATTTGTGATTTTTGATTTATGATATTGGATGTCGGGTTTTTGATTTCGGATTGCTGATGTTGTATATATAATTTTCTATCATTCACAAATCATAACTCGTAACTCTTAATTCAAAAATCATAAATCACAATTCATAAATGTTAACTAATGGCTCCCCACTTATTGGTTTTTCTGTACATCATCAGGTATTGGTTTAATAATATATGTTCGGGTTTTTCAAGGGTATTATCGTTCTCTAATATATGCTGTGCTTCTTTGCGGGCTGTTTCTAATATTTCTTTATCATCTACTATACTGGCTATGCGTAAATCCAATACGCCACTTTGCATAGTACCTTCCATATCGCCCGGGCCGCGTAACTGCAAATCTACTTCGCTTATTTTAAATCCATCGTTGGTTTCTACCATGGTTTTCATGCGCAGTTTTCCATCCTGGCTTATTTTAAAATCGGTCATTAATATACAATAGCTTTGCTCGGCACCGCGCCCAACCCTGCCTCTTAGCTGGTGCAATTGCGAAAGACCGAAACGCTGCGCACTTTCTATAATCATTACGCTGGCATTAGGTACGTTTACGCCTACTTCTATAACGGTAGTGGCTACCATTATATTGGTTTGGCCTTTTACAAAACGCTGCATTTCAAAATCTTTTTCTGCGTTTTTCATTTTACCATGTACCATGCTCACGGCAAACTCGGGTAAAGGAAACTCCCGGCAAATGCTTTCGTAACCTTCGGCCAGGTTTTTAAAATCTAACTTTTCGCTTTCGGCTATTAAGGGGTATACAATATATACCTGCCTGCCTTTTTTTATTTCGTTGCGTATAAAGCCATATACTTCCAGGCGGTTATTGTCGTACTTATGAATGGTTTTAATGGGTTTACGCCCTGCAGGCAGTTCATCTATCATACTGGTATCTAAATCGCCATACAGGGTCATAGCCAGGGTACGCGGAATGGGTGTAGCGGTCATTACCAATATATGGGGCGGATGCAGGTTTTTTTTCCATAAGCGGGCTCGTTGCTCTACCCCAAAACGGTGTTGTTCATCTATAATGGCAATGCCGAGTTGGTTAAACTCTACGGCATCTTCTATTAAGGCATGGGTACCAATGAGTATATGTATTTTGCCTGCTTTTAAATCTTCAAATAGGGGTTTCCTGTTTTTCTTGGTTACGGAACCGGTAAGCAGTTCTACGCGTATGGACATATCGCCTAACAGGCTTTTAATGGTGGCATAATGCTGGGTAGCCAATATTTCGGTGGGAGCCATCATGGTGGCCTGGTAACCGTTATCTATCAGCATCAGCATGGTCATTAAGGCTACTACTGTTTTACCGCTGCCTACATCGCCCTGCACCAGTCGGTTCATTTGTTTGCCGCTGCGTATGTCGGCCCGTATTTCTTTTAATACGCGTTTTTGTGCATTGGTTAAATCAAAGGGTAATTGCTTGGCAAAAAAATGATTGAAATGTTCGCCTATCCGGGTAATTTTTATGCCGTTGTAAACGGCATGGCGTTTTAACTTATAGCGTAATATACGCAGCTGGTTAAAAAATAATTCTTCAAACTTTAGGCGTTGCTCGGCTGCATGTAATAGCTGAAACGATTCGGGAAAATGTATCTGCATCATAGCCTGCTTGCGGCTGATGAGTTTGTATTTGGCTATAATATGTTGGGGCAGGTTTTCTTCTATATGTAAACGTGTATCGGTTAACAGGGTATTGGTTAACTTCATGAGGGTTCGGGTATCGAGTCCTCTTTTTTTGGCTTTTTCGCTGGCATTGTAAAGCGGCATCATTTTCATGTACAGCTTTTCGTTTACCTGTGCGGGGTCTTCCATACTGGGGTGCACCATACTGAAGGTACGGTTAAACTCGGTTAGCTTACCAAATACTACATAGGTTTTACCGGGTACTAAACTTTCTCTTATCCATTTTTGCCCCTGAAACCACAGCAGCTCTATATTACCCGAACCATCGTTTAAGCTGGCTGTTAACCTGGCTGCTGCGCCCTGTCCTACTGTTTTTATATTGCTGAGGGTTCCTTTTAACTGCACATACTGCATGGTATCGTCCAGCTGACTAATCTGGTACATTTTGCTGCGGTCAATGTGGCGGTAAGGGAAGTAATAGAGTAAATCGTTGAAGGTAAAAATGTTAAACTCTTTTTGCAGCAGTTCAGCCTTGGTTGTACCAACGCCTTTTAAAAATTCTATTCTGGTTTCTAAAAACGACTTGCCTTGCATGTAGTTATGTGCAATGATAAGTGATTTTGTTTAAATTGTTGGAGGGCTGGTTGGTTGAATTGTTCGTTATGCCAATGCAGGCGTCCTCGACTGCAATTATTGTTCTTCTCTTTTATTGTTTCGCTACTTTTTGCATTGGGTGATTATACCATTTTACTACACCTTAAAAAATAAGGGCGTATGTAAAAAGTATTTTTAGTACTCCCTCAAAAATGAGGGTGTATGTAAAAAGTATTTTGGGTACTCCCTAAAAATTGAGGATGTATGTAAAAACTATTTTTGGTACTCCCTCAAAAATGAGGGAGCCTATAAAAAGTATTTTTACTATACCTTAAAATGGAGGATGTATGAAAAAACTATTTTGGGTACTCCCTAAAAATTGAGGGAACAAAAAAACATTAAACCTTTTTAATACCTGTAGTATAAATACCCTTTTTTAGTAGTATAAATACTCTTTTTTAAAGTGGAATGATTACACTTAAAATAGCATTTTAGCTTTTATTTATTTTATTTTCAATTATTTACTGCTTAACACAACAACCCAAGCCATTTAAGCAAGTAAAAGCAAGCTATTGTTTGGATATATTTTTTCTTATAGGTTTGAGAGAAGTAAATGTGGACTTGGTAAGAACTTAAAACCGTTAATAAAAATACTTATATTATGCTTAAAGAAATCCATTTTCAGAATTATAAAGCCTTTGAAAAAGGTTCAATAAAAATTAAGCCAATAACCATTCTACTTGGAGCTAACAGCATTGGTAAAACTAGCCTATTACAGTTATTTTTAATGTTACAACAAACGGGTTTAGCTAATGATAACTATAAATCAGCTTTAAAGTTGCACGGTGGATTTCTTAGTCTTGGAGAAGGTAAGAATTTATTCAGAAAACAGGATATAAACAAGAAATTAGTTTTCAAAATTGACTTTACAGAAATTAGCTTAATTGAAAATCTAAAAAGGAATTTAATTTTTAGACGATACAATGAATTATTAGAATACGCGGGATTATCACAAAATATTATTTTCAAACAATCAAAGTCTAACAAAGGCTTAGATTATGTACAAAGTTTTTTCCAGAGAGAGAGATTTAAATCAAAAAAAGAATTCAAAGTTGACGAAAAATTATTATCAGAAATTGATAAACTATTAAACTTAATAATTGAAGGAAGTGCACAGCTTAAAAAAATGCAAAAAGAGCGAATGCTATTTGAAGATTATTTTTATCACAGAAATCCTAGTTTCATAAGGAATATTGAAAATAGAAAAGAACAAATAAAAGATTCTTTTGATTTTCTAATAAACCTGTCTAAGTCATTAAAGGAAGATTCTGTTTTTTCAATAGAATATGAAATTCAACTAAAAGATAATATTTTATTTATTAGTAACTTTAAATTATACATAGACAATACAATTCTTTTTGATGTTAACACAGGGGTTTCAAACGATAATAGTAAATTTTCATTTTCAATTCCATCAATTGACAATAGAAAAATTCCAGTTAAGTTTCAAGAGTCAATAAAAAAGAGATTTGTACAACCCAAAACCATATTTTCCTTTTTAAAACATGATGAAGATTCTGATAATGTGGGTGCAGAAGAAATACCTGTTTTAACAGATATTGTAACTCAAATAATTAGGGAAACTCTAGGTGATTTAGAACGTTACTTTAATGAAGAAAACATAAACTATGTAAGTCCATTAAGAGCTCACCCAAAAAGATATTATTTTTTGGACAAAGCAAAAATAAACACCTATTTAGATACACTAGATGGAGACGCATTAGCAGAGATTTTAAAAGAAAATGGATCAATAAAAAAACAAGTTAACGACTGGTTAAAAAAATTTAATTTAAACATTGAAGTAACAAACCCTCAAGACATTCTACACAAATTAACTATTAACCAAAATGAGTTGCAACTTGATATAACAGATGTTGGCTTTGGTATATCACAAATTCTTCCAGTGATAATACAAGGCTTCCTTTCTTTTGATGACTCAATAACCGTAATTGAACAACCTGAAATTCATCTTCACCCAAAAATGCAAGCTGATTTGGCTGATTTATTTATTAGTATAGTTAAGAAAAAAGGTAAACATAGTAAAAGTAAAAACTTAATTATAGAAACGCATAGTGAATATCTTTTAAAAAGGCTACGAAGAAGAATTTCTGAAGGACTCATTAAAGCAAGTGACGTTGCAATATATGTAATCAAAAAAAATGAAGATTCAAGTTTTGACAATTCAATACTTGAAGAATTAGATATCGAAGAAAAGGGCAATTTTAAATATCCTGAAGAGTTTTATGGTGGTGATTTGTTAGATGATGATATTATTTTTTTACAAAAACAAGCTGATAATTAATGAATAGTTATGCAATCTCTACTTGCTTATTAAGTAAAGCAAGTATTGAAAAAAATATATGTACTGGTATTTTAAATAAAATAACAGATAGTTGTACTCCTTATAGAGTTGTAGTAGATGAAAAAGGTAAAATACTAGACTTATATAAAAATTTAATTACAACAAATAAGAGTTATGAAGTAGCTATTTGGATTAAACATCTAACATCAGACCCTACTCAAATCGACTATATTGATATTGAATTTGAGAATACTCCAAATGAAATACCACACAACCAGTTCATATATAAAGTTTACAAATGAAATACTTTACTTCATTGAAACTGCTTTAAAAATCAGAAATAAAAAGCAACTAATTGTTTATAGCCATAACTCCATTCCGCAGGGATTTATATACGATTCAGAAATGAATGAAATTATTTATAAAAATGAACGGATAAAAGTCTTAAATACATCAGAAGCTATTTCAAATTTTGAAACAAATACCAAAATAACTAATATCAATTCATTAAATTATAAAACAATGACTATGCAACAAGAAAATAAAGGAAATGTTATCGTTGGTGAAAATGGAAGCGCAACTGATATTCAAACTGGAGATAATAATAAAAATTTGAAAAAAATTCAAAAAGAATCTGTTTTAATTGGCCTAATACTTGGCATCATAGCTTCTTTAGTAGCATCTTGGATATGGAGTAAAATATAAAGTAACAATAGCCATTGATGATACATCCTTCGTTCAAAGCAACCAAAGTATATGTTAGCCCTATTTTGAAAGAATTATAATAAAGTTTGTTGTCTTTCTTAAAACAAATACAACAAACAAGCCCTTGCTTAGCTGTATTTTTTTAATAGGTTTGGACAAAAAATTCCACTAGCTTGAGTACAACAGTTACGCCTACCAAAACGGCCCTTCTTTTTTTGCTGACAGCAGCCTTGTTTTTTTCCGGTGCTTGTCACTCGTATAAAAACAATGAAAATACTTTCAGGATTGCCACGGTTGATAATAATGTATGTAAAAAACTAATAGGCAAGGTGGTGCTGTACGCCATATTTGTAGATACCAAGGGTACGCAAGCCTGGACCAATTATGATATTCAATCAACACTTGACTCCATTGAAACCGCTAAGGAATGGATTGAAAACAGGGCTTTTGAAAACGGTATTCCATTGAATATTGAGGTGCAGTACCACCAAAACAAAAAGATTATTCCAATAGCTAATAACTTTCCGAATAAAACGCTTTATGGTACACTCTTTTCGCCTGTTGCTTCGGTAGGTATTGGCAAACTGGACCGCTGGGCCGACCGCATAGCCAAAACAGCAGGGCTTACGCTTCCGGCAGACTCTTCTACGATAGTAAAAACAAAAAACAACCTGAGTGACCGCGAAAGGCTGATAGCCCGCCTGCGCGATATTAACCAAACGGATAATGTGGTGTTGATGTACTTTATCAATAATTATTATACGGATGAAATTTCGGTTACGCTGCATTCGGCCAGCAGTGCCAATATTGAATACTCCATTGTGAGCTTTAAAAATCCGGCTGTTATAGCGCATGAGTTCCTGCATATTTTTGGTGCCTTGGATTTGTATATTAGTCCGTTTGATACGAAACGAAAAGCCAAACGTAAAAAGGCAACGGCCATGAAACTATATCCGAACGAGGTAATGGCTTTTGCCTACCGGAATATTGACTCTTTGAATATTTCGCCTTTTACGCAATATTTAATTGGCTGGAAAAATGAACTTGACGAGCCATCGAGAGCTTTGTTTTTTGGTAAGAAAATGAACGCTTTAAAATATTAAAGACTCATGAAACATTTAATTATTCTTTTTATAAGCTTTGTGCTTTTTCTTTTTTCGTGTGGGCCTTCTGCTGAAGAAAAAGTTAAGATAATGCTGGGATGCATGGCAGACGAAATAGCGATGGAGAAGTCCATAAAGGAAAATTTAAAAAGTACTTTTGATGCTCCTTTTCCTAAAAGAAACAGAAACCTTGCAAAAATTTTAGGTGATACGTTACAAATTGAAGGGCGTTGTTACCCTTTAACTTTCAAAATTTCTTCTACCCGGAAATCTAACTTTATTATCGATATTGAGACGGGCGATACTATTTTTAAAGGCACTGTTTGTAAATTCAGAGAACTTTATTATTTCAGTGAGCTGATAAATGATAGTTCCTATAGAATATTTGCTTTAAAAGTTACGGATAGTTTAATATATGGTCTTCAAAACTATTTTCAATACGCTCAAATTGATAGTGCCATTGAACAAGGAAAATATACGAAACTTGTTAAGTTTATTGATAAGCAGAAAAACATTATACGACTGCATCCTGATAAGAGAGAGCTTAGAAAATTATATACATCTATATTAGCCAATACAAAGCCCTTTGAAATAATACGGGCAAGTGACAATTTTAAAGCCAGTGACGTGGAAGATGTATCTGCTCCAATAGAAGCGGATGACTTTGAAATATTGGCTAGAGTTTATCCCAATCCGGCAACGGATATGGTAAATGTGGAGCTACAGCAAAAAGGTATTTCGACACCTTATTATTTATCTGACCTTAGCGGAAAGGTATTGATGGAAGGGGCACTACAGGAAATATTAAACCCAATTGATATTAGCCATTTGGCAAACGGTATTTATATTCTTACAGTTGTTACTCCTGAGAAACAAAAGGAAACGGTAAGGATAATTAAGACTAAGTAATGTACGTGTTTTCTAGTAGTAATTTTCAACTGTAAGCATAGACAAACCATAACAATACTGCAAATACTTAACTAAAATGATATTACCGAAGATTATACTCAGACTTTTTTTTATAACTCTTTTAAGTGTTAATGGGCTTGTGAAAGGCCAAGATTTATTTCCATACAGGCTAGGTGATAAATGGGGATTTTGCGATAGTAAGAAAAACATTCTTATTCATCCTAAGTATCAATCCGTAGAAATATTTTCACGATATAATGTTGCTATAGTTAAACTCAATGATAAATATGGACTCATTAATAAAGCGGGAAAAGAAATTACTGCCATCAAATATGATAATTGTAGTTTT
The DNA here is from genome assembly GCA_964442045.1 of uncultured Bifidobacterium sp. Taxonomy (GTDB): domain Bacteria; phylum Bacteroidota; class Bacteroidia; order UKL13-3; family UKL13-3; genus JAAFJM01. The sequence goes on along the minus strand of CAYTWI010000128.1, from coordinate 13 downwards.
TTCTCGTATCATC
>CAYTWI010000127.1:0-10234 GCA_964442045.1 uncultured Bifidobacterium sp. | reverse complement strand
GGTTTATTAAAAAGTAAACAAAATAATCAAAGCTCAGATAAAGAATTAAGCAAACTTGTTGAGTTAATGGAAGGTAAATTTTCAAGTGAATTACAAGCCAAAAACGACAGCAGCTATTTTAACATCAGTCTTATAATGACACCCATCTGGAGCGACAGAACAGACGGTAAATGGTTGTATGTAGAACAAGCAGTCGCATCAAGTTTAGATAAACCCTATCGCCAGCGTATTTATCATTTACAGCACACCGCTAAAGATACCTTTACCAGTAGCATATATACCATACAAAATGCTTTATCCTTTGCGGGCTTACAAAATGATAAAAACAAAAGAGAGCAACTAACTTTTAACCTGATTGATTTAAAAGAAGGTTGTACCGTAACGCTTGTACATAAAAACAATGTTTATGAAGGTGGAACCTATGAAGATAAATGCCCGTCAGACCTACGGGGTGCTAAATATGCAACAACAAAAATCACACTCAAAAAAGGGGAACTTATTTCATGGGACCAGGGTTTTGACAGCACAGGGAAACAAGTTTGGGGTGCTACTAAAGGTGGTTATATTTTTATTAAACAATAAAAATTGAACAAACCATGTCATTGGTTTAGCATGCAACAAATTAATAATCCCCAAGCCTTTGATTAGGTTTGGGGATTTTGAAGCGAATAATTTAACAGGACTATTTGAAATGTATATCCCTTTTTAATTACTTGTATAGGAGCATTTAATATACTTATTATTGCATATATTTATGAGTTACCAGTAATTTTATGACGACAACACTGCTCGACATAATTCAAGACTATCAGTTGTCAGCTGACAAAGCTGTTCGCATATTCAAAGAGAAGTATAAAGTCAATGACATTCTTGAAGGTTGGAACAGTAGAGTTTATGAACAGACAGGAAAGCTAGTTGACGAGGGGCTTTACTTTTACGCCTTTCACGGAATTGGTTTGGCAGCACATTTCAAAGACAAAATTGTGGACTTTGATTTTGCATATTTCCCAGAGCCAAGACACGATGGCTTTGACTTAAGGAGATTATCAACCTTTATTCAAAATCAACGCAACAAATACCCTGACTACAAAGACAAAGAGAAAATTGAAAAGGAATTTAATGAGCTAATAAAGAATGGAGTTATTGCAAAACCGAAATTGGAAAACTCAACTACACTCTATTTTTTTAAGAACACATTAAAGACAGAAATAATAGATGAGATGGAAAGAAAAACTATTGGTAACAGCACCTTGCCAAAAGCGGGGCGGACGTGGTTATAGAAACTTTTCGACTCTGTATAAACATTAGTAGTAACTTGACAGGTGGTGCTTCGAAAACCCCGCCTTCGGCAAGCTGCAAACCGTTAGCACCAATAAAAAAGAAGACAATGAAACTTTATATATTTTACTTACTAACGACAATCACCCTTTTACTTAGACAGAGTTGTTATGGGCAGAAAAAACTGTCTTCAGACCTAAGTTTGCTATTTGGCAATCTACCAATGCACTTGCGGACTAAGGAAATAATTGCAGTTGCTGAGAAAAATAAAAACTTCAAAGGGCATACACACTATAATCTTGACCTCAGTTATTCAGGAATTGTAATAAGAACAGATTTTTTCAAACTAAAGCCCGACACTTGTTTTATTGAAATCGTTTCAAATGCACAAGAACTATTTACTGACAGTACATTGACAGGTATTTCATTTTTCACATTTGACGCCAGCTATAATAAAGCTGACACAATATTGATTAAAAAGGAATTTGACAGAATAGTAAAACTGTTTGCCTTAGGCTTTTCTTCTGGAAGAATTGAAAAAGAAAATGAGCGAACATATTTTTATAAATCTAAAACAGATAGTAAACCCACTTTGGTATTATACATTAGTAACGACAATGATTGCTATGCTGGTAAACGTTGTATTAAACTGACTTATTTTAAACAATCAACATAGTGAATAACAGACATGAAAACCTTGAATAAACTGCTTATTGTATACCGTGGACGAAGCAAGTCGGATAACAAACAGCATTGATGTTTATACCTATCATTTCATTTAAATGGTTGCCCAAAACGGCAACCATTTTTTTTGCCCTACAGTAAAATATGTAATTGCTTTTAGAAATTATATAATATTTATGATAGACAGTATACCCAATTTTGCTATGTAACAATAACTTAAATCATATCAAAATGGATACCTATAAAAATAAAAACAGCAATCAGTCAAACGATAGCCTGTTAAACAAAAACACAAATAAGCCCTTAAAAAAAACATTAACACTGGTAACACTACTATTCCTTTTGTCATTAATCAGTTCATGCGAAATTGTGGGTGGCATTTTTAAAGCAGGAATGAGTTTCGGTATTTTCATTGTAGTGGCAATTATTGTATTAATTGTATTCCTTATAATGAAGGCAGGGAAAAAATAAATTATTTAATAAGAAAGGATCATAAAATGAACGATATAAAAAATTTGTATAAACAGGAAGCAATTGATAAACTAAAATGTTTGGTTGAAGATATAGGTGTTTGTCTTTTCTGCACCAATCTTAAAATAGATGATGGTGCTACATGCAGGCCAATGGAAGCGCTAGAAGTATGCAACCAGGGTAATGTTTGGTTCTTTAGCGATATAAACAGCGATAAGAACAAAGAAATAAAATTAGACAAAAATGTACAACTGTATTTTTCACATCCGGGTAAAAGCAGTTACCTTATTGTAAACGGTGAAGCCGAAATAATTACCGACAAAAAGAAAATAGATGAACTGTGGAGCCCCATGGCAAAAATTTGGTTTAAAGATGGTAAGAACGACCCGAGTATTTCTATTATTAAAGTAAAACCAAACACTGCTTATTATTGGGATACTGATGGAAACAAAATGGAAAACTTCTTAAAAATGGCTGCTTCTGTTATAACAGGAACAAACCTGGTAACTGGTAATGAAGGAAAAATAAAAGTTTAACCTATAAAAACAAGATACTTTTAAACTGAATAATAAATAAGATTTGCTGAAATGCATTTCGCCTTGCAGTGTGAAATATGTAATTATTTTGGAAAGTCATGTAAGGTCACTATAAGCGTAATTCTCCATTTTTGATTGAAGTAAAATAACCTTAAACAAATTCAACAATGGAAACTCCAAAATCAAATAATAACCGTTCCAACAATGCTCAAAACAAAGAAGCAGGTAAAGTAACATCAGGAATGCAATCATCACAACTCATGAAATTATTTGAGGATGAGTTAAAAGACATTTATTGGGCAGAAAAAGCACTCACTAAAGCCATTCCTAAAATGATTAAAAATGCAACATCAACCGAGTTGATTAAAGCATTAAGCAATCATTTAACAGAAACAGAAGAGCAGGTAAAACGTGTTGAACAGGTTTTTGAAATAATGGGCAAAAAGGCCACCGCAAAAAAATGTGAGGCCATGACAGGCTTAATTAAAGAGGCGCAGGAAATTATGGAAGCATGTGAAAAAGGCGCTATGCGTGATGCAGGTATTATTTCAGCTGCACAAAAAGTAGAACATTACGAAATTGCCTCATACGGAACCTTAAGTCAATTTGCTAAAACATTAGGCTTAAACAATGCAGGAAAATTATTGGAATTAACATTGAAAGAAGAAAAATCGGCTGATGAAAAACTGACTCAGGTAGCTGTTTCGGCTGTTAATATTGATGCAGGTCACGAAAAAGCAACATCAAAAAAATAATACTTATGATGGATAATATAGATGAAGAACCTGAAAACACAGATTTTATTTACCTTTCTAAAGACTGGGAAGTAAAATGGTGGACAAAAAATCTGGGTGTTTCTGTTAACCAGTTGAAAAATGCAGTTGCAAGAGTAGGTAACTCCGCTGATAAAGTTAAAGAACACTTGCAACAAAAGAACTAAACTATTTTTCTATAAATAAAGCAGCACCATTTAACAAAGAAACAGATGGGTTTATGGCGCTTATCAGAGGCAGAAACACCTTGATTATAACTTTTTGAATATCATAAATTTGCACTATCTTTGTTTTAGGCCTATAAAAGGTCATTACCTAATCAAAACAGTTCTTTCCATGCAAAATGCTAATCAACATTTTGCAAATCTAATGACAATCCTCTGGCATTTTTTTGCTTTCTATTTTACTTTGTTACAAGCACTCGCTTCTATCAAACACCATTACTTTATTAGTGATTATGTAACCTTAATCTCAACAAATGATTAAGCAACATATAAGCATACTTCTTGCTGATGACGACAAAGATGATTGCCTTCTTTTTAAAGAAGCATTAGAGGAACTCCATATTCAAACCACACTCACAACGGCATCTGACGGAGAACAACTCATGGAAATACTCACCCAAACTCATGACAAACCTTTTCATGTTCTTTTTCTTGACCTGAACATGCCACGTAAAAATGGTTTCACCTGTTTAAAAGAAATAAAACAAGACAAAATATTAAAACCACTTCCGATAATTATTTTCTCTACATCCTATGATGAGCATACTGCTGATTTGCTTTTTAAAGATGGAGCAGCACATTACATCTGTAAACCTGCTCATTTTTCTGAACTAAAAAAAGTAATACAACAGGCACTTACACTTGTTACTCAAAAAGATACTTTACAACCCTCATAGAAAAATTTATCTACCCCCTCATTTAATCACACTTCTTTGATATGAAAGTAACTTCAACCATAAAAAAAACACCTGTAAAAAAGGAAGTCAAGGCAAGCTCCTTTCCTGTAGTTGCTATTGGAGCATCGGCAGGTGGATTGGAAGCCATGATGGAATTGTTGCAAAACATTCCGCCAAACACCGGTATGGCCTTTATTTATGTACAACACCTAAGCCCCGATCACAAAAGTCTGTTAACCGAAATTTTGTCAAAGAAAACAAAAATGAAGGTACAGGAAATTGATGATATGGATAAAATAGAGCCCAATAATGTTTTTGTTATTCCATATAACAAAGGAATTGAAGTAACGGACGGGCATATAAAACTCATCCCACGATCTGAAAGCAGTGTTGCCATTTCCATTGATATACTATTTTCATCACTTGCCGAAGCGCAAAAAGAAAGAGTTATAGGCATTGTTCTTTCAGGCAGTGCCAGCGATGGTACCGTTGGTATAAAAGCTATAAAACAACAAGGCGGATTAACATTTGCACAGGATGATTCGGCAAAATTCACCAGCATGCCGCACTCGGCAATTGCTGCCGGTGTGGTCGACTTTATCCTACCACCCAAAGAAATTGCACTCGAATTAGCACGACTCAGTAAACATCCGTTTCTTAAAAACAATGCTGTTCAGGTTGGCAATGAAGAGTTCATTGATAACAGCGACCCAAATCTGAAAAACATTCTTAGTCTGTTACATCAGGCTACCGGTGTTGATTTCAGCCAGTATAAAATGAACACCATCAAGAGGCGTATTATACGCAGAATGTTGTTGTATAAAATAAAAACACTCAAAGCATATGCAAAGCTACTTACTCAAAAAAACGAAGAAATTGATATTCTTTATCAGGACTTATTGATTAATGTAACCAGTTTTTTCCGTGATACAGATACACACAAATATTTAAAAGAAAGCCTTTTTCCAAAGTTGCTTAAAAACAAAAAAGCAGGAGGCTCATTACGTATATGGGTTGCTGCTTGTGCCACAGGAGAAGAAGCGTACTCTATTGCCATGATGCTGCTTGAAATTCAAGGCAGCAAAACAACAAACATCCCCGTTCAGATTTTTGCCACCGACTTAAGCGAACATGCAATTGGAAAAGCACGCGTTGGTATGTACACTGCTCAGGAGCTGCAAACCGTTTCACCTAAACGCATTCAGCGTTTCTTCACCAAATCAGATGGCGGCTTTCGTGTAAACAAAAGCGTACGCGATATGTGCGTATTTGCTCCACATAATATATTACGCGACCCTCCTTTTTCACGTCTCGATTTCATCAGTTGCTGTAATCTATTTATTTATTTAGACACAGCAGCTCAAAAAAAAGTAATCAATACCTTCCACTATGCTTTAAACAAAGATGGATTTTTGATGCTTGGCAAATCAGAAAACATTAGTCAGTCTACCACTTTGTTTAAGGGGTTTAATAAAAAATATAAAATATTCTCCCGCAAAATAAATTCGGGTACCCGCACACTTCCGGCTGTTTCACCACGTTTTTCACAGCCCGTTTTATCCGAAAAAACTACTCCGGCAATTAACAGAAATAAAATCCACAAAACGGCTCCTGTTAATCAAAACGGGCTCGACAATGCAATTGATACTGTTCTTATTTCTGAATTTATGCCGGCAAGTGTTGTCATCAATTACCAAATGGATATTGTACAGTTCAGGGGCACAACTGATTTATTCCTTACTCACCCTAAAGGTAAAGCCACTTTTAATATTTTAAAAATGGCAAGGCCCGAAATTGCTTTTGAATTGCGTAATGCCATTTCAAAAGTTATAAAAACCAAGCAGCGGTTTCGTAAAACAGGAATTGAACTCAGGGTTAATTCTGTGGTAAGAATTATTAGTGTAGAAGTAGTTCCGCTTAAAATAGTGTGGGACGAGCCCTTGCTGTTAATTCTTTTTACCGAACAGGAACAAATAGAATTTAGTTCGCAACCTGTTAAAGGAGAGAAAAGCAATTCACTTGTTAAAGACAGAAGAATCAAAAAACTGGAACAGGAATTGGCCTCTGCACAAGCAGATGCTCTCCTGCTCTCGCAGGAACAGGAAGCATTTAACGAAGAATTGCAAAGTGCCAATGAAGAAGTGGTTTCAAGCAATGAAGAATTACAAACAGTAAATGAAGAACTCGAAACTTCGAAAGAAGAAATAGAATCAGCCAACGAAGAACTCACCACCGCCAACCAGGAATTACAAACACGTAACGACCTGCTCAATGAATCGTATGAATATTCAGAAGCAATCATATCTACCATGCATGAACCCATGCTTGTGCTTGGCAAAGACCTTCGGGTAAAATCAGCCAACAAAGCATTCTACAAAAAATTTGGTGTTACTGAGCAACAAACAGAAGGAGTACTTTTATATAATCTGGGAAATAAACAATGGAATATTCCGGCTCTCCGAAAACTGCTGGAAGATATTATTCCAAAAAATTCTCAATTCCTTAATTACGAAGTAAAACATACCTTCCTGCACCTGGGTGAAAAAATAATGTCGCTCAATGCAAGCCGTATTATTCAGAAAACACACCGCGAACATTTAATCCTGCTTATCATAGCTGATATTACAGAAGTAAGGCAGTTATTATTCGAAAAAGAACTCAGAGAAAAAAAAATACTCCATAAGGAAATAAATGAGCGTAAAAAGGAAAAACTAAAACTAGAAAAGGCCGTTGGGGAGAGAACTCAGGAATTAAAAGAATCCAATGAATTATTGGAAGATAGAAATACAGCACTTCAAAACATGAATAAAGAGCTGGAATCATTTACCTATGTTTCCAGTCACGATTTGCAGGAACCCCTTCGGAAAATACAAACTTTTGCAAACCTGTTACTTGAAAAAGAAAATAAAAAACTATCAGTAAAGGGTAAAAACCATTTGCTGCTTATGCAAAATGCCGCTGAACGAATGCGACAACTCATACACGATTTACTGGCTTTCTCACGCATCAGTGTAGCTGAACGGACATTTGAAAATACCGATCTCAACATCATTATTGAAGATGTAAAATCTGAGTTCAAAGAAATCATTGAACAAAAAAAGGCCATTATAGAGGTACAAGAATTGTGCAAAATAGAAACCATTCCCTTCCAGTTTCGTCAGCTCATGCATAACCTTATTGGTAATGCATTAAAATTCTCCAATCCTGATATACCTCCACACATAACCATAAAGAGCAAAAACATTAAATACAACAAACTAAACAAACTCAAATACCCAACTTTAAAAGAATATTGCCATATTACTATTACAGACAATGGAATTGGTTTTGAAAAAGAATTCAGTGAAAGAATATTTGAAGTATTCCAGCGCCTGCATAATAAAGACAAATACACGGGCACAGGTATTGGGCTTGCCATTGTTAAAAAAATAGTTAACAACCACAACGGTATCATTACTGCAAGTGGCAAACTGAATAAAGGAGCTTCATTTGATATTTATATTCCGGTTGTACAAAAAATATAAGCAAACTTCTTAAGCACTTTAGTTACATGTAAAGGAATACTATCACAGTAACCTAATCTATATACAAACAAGCAAAAGTAAAAGTGATTATTTAAGATTAGCCCAAAGCCATAGGCGTGCGCTAGCAAGGGGCTTTTATTCGTTGTTTAACCCCCTATTAAAATGTTCTACCAATTCCCGTTGAAATGTAACTCCAATAGGTAAGATGACAGCATTTTCCAAATATACTTGTCTTCTGGCAATACGTTCTATCTTATTCAAAGCCACAATGTAAGATTTATGAATTCTTTTAAAACGTGTTTTGTCCAGCTTGTGTTCAATCTCTGAAGTAGTCATAGAACTTAAATAAGTTGCAGAGTCTGTATAAATCTTTATGTAGTTACCGAAACTCTGAATATACAATATATTATGCAATTGAATTTTAACCAAGTCACCGTTCACCTTCACCATCAGAAAATCCGGATTTATTGACGGCTGGCCGGTCTCCTTTGGATGAACAGAGGGTTTAAAACGCATAAAAACCTTATCAATTGCTGAAATAAACCGCTGGTATTCAAAAGGTTTTACCAGATAGTCAACTACTTGGTATTTGTAACTTTCCAGTGCGTATTCCTTGTAGGCAGTTGTTAACACTACCAATGGTGGATTAGACATTGTAGAAAGCATTTCCATACCGGATATTCCAGGCATATTAATATCGAGAAAGAGTAAGTCCACCTTATTTTGGTAAATATAGTTCATTGCCTCAATGGCATTATAGAAAGATTCTTTTAAGGAAATACTATTCATTCCTTTTAAATAATGCTTAAGCACCAAATGAGCACCTTCTTCATCATCAACAATAATACAGTGTAGCGGTTCCATTAGTAATGTTTTAGTTGTAAGCTTAAGTTTGTTTTAAATTCTGCGTCACTATGTGATATAGTAAAAGTGTAATATCCTTTATACAACAATTCAAGACGCTCTCGTATATTCATTAAACCAATACCAATTGATTCGTATTCCAAGGATTTGTCAGCCATAGAATTTACAATTGATACATTCAAGATATTATCCACTACGTCAATATGTATATTGACAAACCATTTACGTTCAATTGTGAGACTGTGTTTAAATGCATTTTCAATCAGAGTAATAAGTATCAATGGTGCTATTTGTAAATTGTCAAACCCATTATTATCTGGTGTACATATAAAAACTATTTCACAGCGCTTACCAATCCGTTCCTTCTCCATGATTATATAACTTTCGATATACTTTATTTCTTCATCAATGCTTACTGTGTCCCTATTCCCGTTTTCTAATTGATAACGCATTAGGCTTGATAGTCTAATTATTAAATCAGGAACTCTTTGAGGTTCAGTAAGACTAACTCCATATAGATTGTTAAGCATATTAAAGAAGAAATGAGGATTGAGTTGTGCCTGGAGAAACTTAATATTCATTTCACTTATTAATAATTGATCGCGATTTCTTTTTTGTAGTTCAACGGAATACTTACGGATTAGGAAAAGTGAGAGAATAATTATTGTACTGATGATACAAATGACAAAATGGTATATAAATGCAAAAACTATGTTCAGGTCGAAATAAAGATCAGGCTGAATCCAAAAATAATTAGCTACATAAAGCACAATCGCTCCTGCAATTGTGCTCACTATTGTAACCAACGTATAAGCAAGGAATATTTTGGCCTGAAACAAGGGGAATATAAAGTGCCGATGAATCTGAGCCAGAATATAAAGAATCAGAAAGAAAACAAACCCCTTGATAAAACCCATAAAGGTATCTACTTGAATCCATTCGTGAAGCATTGTAAGGATGAACATGGTTATAAACAAACCTACTTCCTGAATATATTCTTTTTGGTACCATTTAGTTGCCTTTACCATAGTTGGCATTCTCGTTTAAATTTGATTCAAAAATCTCTATTTTTTTTACATGTCCTAATAAAAAATGACGAACGTTATTCGTCACTAAAATTACTGCGTTGCTCATTTATTTTTCTTCCAGACTATAACATTATTTTTCTTTGGCAATAAATACAATCTATTATAAATGCCAACT
>CAYTWI010000126.1:0-10238 GCA_964442045.1 uncultured Bifidobacterium sp. | reverse complement strand
TAAGCGGCCTGTTGCATATATGTATTTCAGCCGTTAACCAACATTACAAGGCACAACAGGATAAAACATTGAAGTATTACCGCAGCCAGAAAGTAATAGAGCTCATACCCGAACAATTTATAGGTAAAAACAAAATGCCTTCGCACGATTTGTACGAACGCATTATGCGAATAGGCGAGTTTATTTCAGGTATGACAGATAATGCAGCTATTGGTTTTTACCGCAAACTCAAAGGCATTCAATTAGGATAAATACACTTATATTTGACCCATTATTTTTTAAAAATTAAAGTATGAAATTAGTTACCTACACACATCAGAAAAATACCCAGTTAGGTATTATACATGAGGGAAAAATATGGGCATTGAAAGACTTAGATGCTTCCTTTCCCGATAAAATGCGTAAGTTTTTATTTGCCGGAGAGCAGGTAATGGAAAAAGCCAAAAAGTGGGATGCTCAGATAAAACTAGGCAAAGTAGAAAAACCATTTGTATTAGAAACCGATGTAAAATTAGAAGCACCCGTTCCACAACCTACTTCGTGCAGAGATGGGTATGCTTTCAGACAGCATGTGGCAGCAGCGCGCAGAAACCGTGGTGTACCTATGATAGAAGAGTTTGACCAATACCCTATATTTTATTTTACAAACCACAATGCCATTCAGGGCCCGGGCGAAATACCATGTATGCCCGATCATTTTCAAAAGTTAGATTTTGAATTAGAAGCAGCCATTGTAATAGGCAAAAAGGGACGTAACATAAAAGCCAGCGAGGCTGATGCATACATAGCCGGTTATATGATTATGAATGATATGAGTGCACGTACTTTGCAAATGGAAGAAATGTTGTTAAACCTTGGGCCGGCAAAAGGCAAAGATTTTTCAACCGTAATAGGTCCTTACTTTGTAACGCCTGACGAGTTAGAGCCATTTAAAGTACCAGCCAAAGCAAACCATGTAGGCAATGCCTATAACCTAAGCATGAAATGCTGGGTAAATGGTGTACAGGTAAGTGAAGGTAATGTAAGCGATATGGACTGGACATTTGCCGAGATAGTAGAGCGTTGCGCTTATGGTGTTGATATACTGCCTGGTGATGTAATAGGAAGCGGTACCGTGGGAACAGGCTGCTTTTTGGAGCTAAATGGAACAGGTTTATTAAACGATAAAAACTTTAAACCACAATGGTTACAGGATGGCGATGTGGTAGAAATGGAAATTACCGGTTTAGGTAAACTGAGCAATACCATTAAGAAAGAAAACACCGATTTCTCTATACTGGCTTTAAAGAAAATGCCGGCAAAAACAGTTTAATACCAACAATAGCAATAAGAGAAAATACTTTCGAAGAGCTTATTGTTTCTGTAAAATATAACCCATAAAAAAAGCTCCAACAATTAAATTGTTGGAGCTTTTTTTATTTATAAGAGTCAATTATTTCTTGTCTTTTTTGCCATCAAAGTCAACTACAATTGGCGTAGCAATAGCCAATGATGAATAAGTACCAAATACGATACCTACTAATAAAGCAAAAGTAAATCCTCTGATTACCTCACCACCGAATAAGAATAATACCAAAGTAACCATAAATACAGTTAAAGAGGTAATGATAGTACGGTTTAGCGTATTGTTCAAGGCATTATTAATAATTGATTTAGTATCCTCTTCACGTTTGTGAATATTTAAGAACTCACGAATACGGTCAAATACAACCACCGTATCATTAATAGAGAATCCAATAATAGTTAATATAGCAGCAATAAATGTTTGGTCAACCTCCATAGCAAATGGTAAAATACCATCAAAAATAGAGTAGAAACTTAACATCATTAACACGTCATGCGTTAAAGCAACAATAGCACCTAAAGTATATTGCCATTTGCGGAAACGCACCAAAATGTATAACCCGATTCCCACCAACGAAATAATAACAGCCCAGAACGAACCGGTTTTTACATCATTAGCAATGGTAGGTCCTACTTTAGCCGAACTTAATATAGTTGTTTTATCATCAACCTTAGCTAATCCTTCATTTACTTTAGCCTGTACTTCGTCAGCTACAGTTGGCGTTACATCGTCAATACGGTAAGTAGTAGTAATTTTAACTTTGTTGTCAGTACCAAAAGCTTTAACCTCAGGAGCACTTCCTAAAGTAGTTGCTAAAGCTTCACGGATATTAGTTGTTTCAACCGGTTTGCTTAATTGAACTACATAAGTATAACCACCTCTGAAATCAACACCTAATGTAAACCCTTTGGTAAACATTGATACGAAACCGGCTATAATAATAACACCAGAGAAAATATAGAATTTTCTACGGTTACCTACCCAGTCGTAATGGAAGTTTTTAAAGGCTTTCATGGTTTTTTCGGTAGCGTATTTAATTTCTTTACCTTTACCTAACCACCACTCAGTAATAACACGTGTAAATAATACAGCCGTAAACATTGATGATAAAATACCAATGATTAAAGTGATAGCAAAACCTTGAACCGGACCTGTACCGAATGCGTACATTACGAAACCGGCTAATAAAGTAGTTAAGTTAGAGTCAATAATAGAAGAACTTGCATGTTGGTAACCATCAACAATAGCATTTTTAAGTGTTCTGGCACTTAATAACTCATCTTTTATACGTTCGTTAATCAACACGTTCGCATCTACCGCCATACCAATAGTTAATACGATACCGGCAATACCCGGTAAAGTTAAGGCTGCACCCATTGAGGCTAACACACCTAAAATAAAGAATACGTTTAACAATACCGCTAAATTGGCAATGTAACCTGAGTTGTTATAGTATAGTACCATGAATATTAAAATAACAACGGTACCAATAATCATACTCCATAAACCCTGGCTAATAGCTTCAGCTCCTAAGCTTGGTCCAACAATAGCCTCTTCAACTATACGCGTAGTAGCAGGTAATTTACCACTTTTTAATACGTTCGATAAATCCATTGCTTCCTCATCAGTAAATCCACCGCTTATTACAGAGCTTCCGTTAGGAATTTCGTTTTGTACGTTAGGCGATGAGTATACTAAGTTATCAAGTACAATAGCTATAGAGTGACCAATATTCTGTTTGGTTAAGTTTTTCCATTCGGTAGTTCCTACAGCATCCATAGCCATATTTACTTCCACCTGTCCGGTAGTTTGCGAAATATCGCGGTTAGCTCTTATTACGTGCTCACCACTGATAGCAGCTTCGCCATTACGTTCGCGTTTTAAAGCGTGTAAACGCACAGCAGCACCATTTTCGCCAATGGCTTTGTATTCCCATGCAAATATTACATCGTTAGGAATAACTGCTTTAACTGCAGGCATAGCTAACATGGCATTAATTTTCGCTGTATCGCGTATTAAAGCAATACCACACCATGAACCATTAGGTAATAATTGTCCTTTGTCGTCAATAACCGGAGTTACCATACCCAATAAAGGATTTTCTTTTTGGTATTGCTCAGGGGTCATTTGTTTGTTGGCAGCAGTATCTTTTTTGCTGGCTTTAGTGCTGTCAGCTTTTGCTTTGGTACCGCCAATATCAGCTAAAGCACTTTTGCTGGCTGTAGTATCAGCAGCTTTGGTAGTATCAGTAGCTACTTTGCTTTTTTTCAACTCATCGTTAGCTAACGATAAGAATTGGTAAGCTTGCGGATTATCGTAAGTTTGGTAAAACTCCAATTTAGCAGTTCCCTGTAATAATTTGCGCACACGGGCAGGATTGTCAACACCCGGTAACTCAATAATAATACGTCCGGTACCTTCTAATTTTTGAATATTAGGCTGGGTTACACCAAATTTATCAATACGCGTACGTAATACTTTAAACGAACGCTCAATAGCTAAATTAGCTTCTTCTTTTAAATAATTAATTACTTCGCTGTTTGTTGAAGTTAATTTTATTCTATCGCGGTTACTTGCATTAGAGAAAATAGCAGACAGTTTACCATTAGGATCAACCTGAGAATAAGCTTCGCCAAATAAAGTAACAAAATCTTTTTGGCTTGTTCTGCTGGCATCTACAGCCATGGTAACAGCTTTGTTAAAGTTTGCATCCGGGTTATTGTTAGCTAAACCACGCATTAACTCGTCCTGACTTAACTCTAAAGTTACGTTCATACCGCCTTGTAAGTCCAAACCAAGGTTTAACTCATGTGCTTTACACTGTAAGTAGGTATATTTTTTTATACCAATATTGTAAACCACTTCGCGGCCAACTGAATCAATGTAGGCTCTTTCTTTTTCTAAATCACCATTTGCAAAAGCCTTTGCTTTTTGCTCTACTCGGTAAGTTACCAGTGAAAATGATAGTTGGAATAAGGAAACTATCACTAGCGCAACGGTAAAAAACTTTACTGCTCCTTTAATTTTCATTTTGTATGTATGTATTCTATTTTGTTGTACTTTTTTTGTTGCTAAACAAATACCTGTTTAACATTTTACCTCGGCAATATGTGCATTTCTGCCAATTTTACAAAGGAGCGCAAATATATGTTTTGACTACTTAAAAGCAAAGTTTTTAAAACCACTAGTAATTAGCCTGTTAGCTAATTGGTTGATTTTATTTAAAGTATTTAAATGTAAGAAAACAGGCAAAAAATGGTAATTAAATTACTGGCTTTAACCACGTTTTGAACATGCCTGCACATTTTAAAACAACTATTTGTTTTCGGGGAAACGTTTTTACTTGAAAAGTGCACCCTGTTTTTAGGTTTTGTTTTGCTCATTTATGTGAACACTTTTGGCCAATGCTGCCCATTATTTATACATACTGTTTATAACTGCAAAATTGAAAGCACCAAACAGCCTATACTTTCGTTTTATTCAATATTTTAAATAAATACACATGGAAAATACACAACAAGGCTTGAATTTTTTAGACCTCATTTTTAAAGGTGGTGCCGTTATGATTCCAATAGGATTACTTTCGGTAATTACTATTTATATTATGATTGAGCGTTTTATTTATATAAGAAACGCATCGAAAATGGAAGCCAATTTTTTAAATAATTTAAAAGATTTATTGGCCAAAGGCGATTTAAAAGCAGCACGTGCATTTTGCCAAAGAGTAAACTCACCCATTAGCCGTGTAATTGAAAAAGGGGTAATGCGTATAGGCAAACCCATTAACGAAATTGAAAGCAGTATGGAAAGTACTGCCAGTTTAGAAACAGGTATTTTAGAAAAAAACCTGAACTGGTTAGGCATTATAGCGGGTATAGCTCCCATGCTTGGTTTTATTGGAACCATTGCCGGTATTATTAAAATATTTTACAACATATCAGTAAGCGATAATATCAGTATTGGTATTATAGCCGGAGGTTTATATGAAAAAATGATTACTTCAGGCTCCGGTTTAATAGTAGGGGTAATTGCTTACACCGGCTACCACTTATTAAACAGCATGATTGATAAATTTAATGCTAAATTAGAAGCTACAGCTATTGACTTTATTGATATTTTAGATAGTTAATCAGTAATAAAGCAATAAACGATTATGAAATTACGCAGAAGAAAACGTTTTGAGGCCGAGGTATCAACATCATCGTTAAACGATATTATGTTTTTCCTGTTGCTTTTCTTTTTAATTATATCAACCATTGCGAACCCGAATGTTATAAAGGTATTATTGCCTAAAGGAGAAAAAAGCCAGACTTTAAATAAAAAACAATTTGCTTTAACCGTTAAGGAAAACAAAGAATATTATTTTGAGCATGAGCAAATTGACCCGGCTAATCTGGAGCAGGTAATTAAAGAGAAAACAGCCGGTATTCAGGACCCAACTATTGTTTTGCGTATGGATGCCAAGTTAAATATTCAGGATCTGGTTGATATACTTTCCATTGGTACCCGCTTAAAAATAAGGGTGGTAATGGCTACCCAGGTAGGCGCACAATAAGCTGCTTTTAACCCTCCTGTTTACTGTTTGCAATTATTTGTTTAAAATGGTTAGCCAGCATGGTTAAGCTGTTTTCAAAATGCGTATTGTTATTAATAATAATATCGGCATTGGCCATAAACGGCAACAGGTATTTACGGTAAGCAGGCATTACATGGTTTTTCCATTGGTACAACACAAAATCTTCCGGAATATTGCGCTCTGCTATATCGCGTTTCAGTCTGCGTTTTAAAGCTACACTTTCCTCCGCCTGTATATATATTTTTAAGTCAAACTGCCTGCTGATGTTTTCTGCATAAAAAATAAACAAGCCTTCACATACTATAATGGGGGCAGGTTTAAATTCCAGTAAAGGGCCTTGTTGGTTTTCGTGCTGAAACAAATACTCGTGGCGGTATATGGTTTCGTTGTTATGCAACTTATGCAAATCGGCAGCAAAATCGTCTAAATCTATGCAGTCAGGCAAGTCGTAGTTGGTTTCTCCCTGTTCATCTTTTGGGTGCTCGTAAACCAGTTTGTAGTAATTATCCTGGCTAACCACACACACTTCGTTAGCGGGAAATAATTTTTTGAGCGATTTTAAAAAATAGGTTTTACCCATAGCACTACCGCCTGTAATACCAACTAAATAAGGTTTTTGCTTATGCATAATCGGGCAGCAAAATAGTATAATACCCGCAGTAAATAAAATTTAAAATCACTATCCGCCTGTAGGAAAATATATGAATAATCAGCATGTAGAGACGTTGCATGCAACGTCTTTGCTAATGTAATAGCCCTTACAAGAAAAATAGTAAATGCCTAGTCCCACGCTTCAATAACCAAATCCTGCGCGCCATTTTTCCAGATATTATTACCCAATTCCTGTATTTTGTTAAAATCAGCGCTTATTACTTTGGCAAAAATATTGGCCGCATCCAGGCCCTTGCCTTCGCCATAATAAATACCGAAACAATTGGCCGTTTTGGTACGGGCCGGTTTAGTTGGGCCAAATACCACTTCTCCGGCTTCGGTAAAAACAGAAGCATTTTCCTGTATAATATCCAAAGAAGGCACATTGTCTATCCATATTTCCTGACCCGATACGCGGGCATGGTAAAACGTTTTGGTAAAAGGCAATAGGGTATGGAAATCCTTTGCCGTTACAGGGGCTTCGGTTAAATAATATGCAAAATGTATTTCCTGTTGGTCTGCGGTAGTTAGTTTAAAGCCTTTCATGTTTTTAAAAATGCTAATATGGGTAAATGCGCGGATAAAACAAATAGTGTTTGCCAAACATATTGTAATAACGGGTTTTGATACCGGCTATTCGACCCCTTCGGGGTCGCGCATCAGCTTACTATATCATTCAGTCAACTCAAATCTTATAATTGCTGACCTTTCAGAATCAGATTTCGTAAGCGTTTTTCATTATCATCACCCCATTGACCTAACGCAGAAATTATAGGGATTAATGTTTCTCCAAAATCCGTCAGGCTGTATTCCACTTTCGGAGGCACTACCGGATAGATAATTTTTGTAACCAATTCATGGTCTTCCAGTTCTTTCAACTGAATCGTCAATACCCTTCTTGATGCATCGGGAATTTTACGCTGGAGTTCACTTGGTCGCTTATGTCCTTGCTTGATAAACCACAGCAGACGTATTTTCCATTTACCATATAGCACTTCACCAATAAGGTCAAGACCACAATTCAAATTCAAAGGTATTTTTCTCTCATACATACAGCAAAGTTACATATTGTTCCAAATTGTACCATAGGGGAGAAATTTGTCCCTAAGCAATTCGATTTTCCCTTATTGCCGGGAAGTTATATACGCCCCAATTTTGTACAAAAATTATAAAGAATGGATCAAACATTTAATTTCAACAACGAGTTATCAGGTAAAATAGCCTTGGTAACCGGAGGTACAAAAGGAGCCGGACAAGCTATTGCAAAAAGACTGTTGCAAGCTGGCGCAACTGTTATTATTACAGCACGAAACGCACCCGAAAAGGAAAACAGTAAGTTACATTTTATCGCTTCCGATTTAAGTACTGCAGCAGGGGCACAAAAAGTAGTCAATGAAGTGCTGTTAACTTACAAGAGACTTGATATTCTTGTAAACAATCTTGGTTCTTCATCAACGCCTGCCGGTGGCTTTGCCGTATTATCAGATGAAGATTGGGAATCAACCCTACAGGCTAATTTGCTTGCTCCCGTAAGATTGGACAGAGGATTTTTACCACAAATGATTGATCGGAAAAGTGGTGTTATTATCCACATAGCTTCTATCCAGGGGAAATTGCCTTTGTATGACTCTACGTTGCCTTATGCAGCTGCTAAAGCAGGATTGAGAAACTATAGTAAAAGCCTGTCAAATGAAGTTTCGCCTAAAGGTATTCGCGTACTGACTGTTTCACCGGGATGGATAAATACATCAGCATCGAAAGCTTGGTTAGGCGAAATTGCCAGAAATGCAAATAGCACTGTAGAGGAAGCGCGGCAAAGCGTTATGAATGCATTGGGTGGAATACCTTATGGCAAGCCTGCTGAGCCGGAAGATGTAGCGGAACTGGTTGGTTTTCTTGTTTCGCCAAGAGCTGATTATTTAACGGGTGCAGAATACGTAATAGATGGAGGTACAGTGCCAACAATTTAACAACCTTAAAAAAAAATAACAATGAATTTACCAAAAGTAGTAACAGACTTAATTAAAGCGCAGAACGAATTTGACAGTGTTGCGTATGCCAATTGTTTTTCAGAAACAGGAGTAATGCTTGATGAAGGTAAGCCCTATCAGGGAAGGGTCGAAATTGCGCACATGATTGACGAAGCAAACAAAAAGTACCAATCAGTAATGAAACCGCTGGAATACATTGAGAATGGTACAACAAGCGTTTTATCTGCCGAATGTTCCGGCACATTTCCCGGGAGCCCGATTATATTGAAATTTTATTTCGATATTGCTGACGGACAAATTCAGCATTTAAAAGTAACAGATTAAAATATAAAGAGAGTGACTGATTTTTTTTAGCCACTCTCTTTTACCGGCAAACTTATATTATGAGTTATTGTACAGCCATAGAAATGATGCAACCTGAAGACAAGAAGGCATTGCATAAAAACTACCACGACCATTATTATGGCTTCCCTCTTGTTGATGACAATGAACTATTCTGTCGCCTGGTAATGGAAATAAATCAGGCAGGTTTAAGCTGGGAAACTATTTTAAAAAAGGAAACCTCTTTCCGCAAAGCATATAGTAATTTTAACATCAATAAAGTTGCAGCCTATACAGAGAAAGATTGCGAACGGCTTTTAGCTGATGCAGGAATTATACGCAACAGACTAAAGATAAATGCGGCTATTGAGAATGCAAAAATCATTCTGAATTTGCAAAAAGAATTCGGCTCATTTAAACAATGGCTGGACCACCATCATCCAAAAACAAAAGAAGAATGGGTAAAGTTGTTTAAGAAAACATTCCGTTTCACGGGTGGCGAAATAGTAAACGAATTTTTAATGAGCATTGGTTATTTACCTGGGGCACACGATGAAAATTGCCTCATTCACAAGCAAATTTTAAAGCAAAACCCAATGTGGCAAAAGAAATAAAAACAACAAGCGACAATCTATCTGCCTTAGCGCATTACTATGAAAAGCAAGAAATAGCAACACGAGAATGTTTACTTGCATTAAAGTCTATTGTTTTAGCTATTGACAAAGACATCATTCACAAAAGGAAATACCAAATTCCATTTTTTTGTTACAACGAATTTAATCTTGGGTTTTTGTGGGTTCACAAAAAGAAAATTCTTGTTGGTTTTATAGAAGATAAAAAGAGTTCTAAGCTAACAAAAGACATTGTAACAAGTTTAAAAGTAGATCCTTTGGAAGACATTCCTATTGATGAAATCAGGCATACATTCGGACAATTGATAGCGAAATACAAACATAGATCAGACAAAAAAGCCAACTAGTAATATAAGTTTTCCACGAAAAAAAGCTGATGCCCTTGTTGTTGTTCTTCACCAACAAGTTTATCGCTACTAGTTTTTTGTGTTAACTTCTTTGGTAGACTCCGAAGGAGTCTGATATGAATAGAAATATATTAACCACGAAAAAATATGACCCCGAAGGGGTCGAATAAACAGCTTGTTTTATGTTCTGTTTATGTTTTACCCTTTCAGGGTCATTAGAAATAGGTATTGCATATACATTTACCATCACCTATCAATAGCACAACTCTTTGCCCTTGTTGTTGTTCTTCACCAACAAGTTTATCGTTAAGAGTCTTTTAGTGTTAACTTCTTTGGTAGACTCCGAAGGAGTCTGATATGAATAGAAATATATTA
>CAYTWI010000125.1:0-10272 GCA_964442045.1 uncultured Bifidobacterium sp. | reverse complement strand
TTTTGTCAGCTGGCATCCAAGGAGGTAAATGTAAGTGCCGATATATTTTTAATAAATACCAAAGAAGAGTTGACCAATTACCATTTAAGCAATCCCAAGCTGATGTTTATGGAATACGTTGACAAAAAACAATACGATGAGTTTACCGTAGATATGTATTACGGAACCGACCATAACGTAAAATGTATTGTGCCCAGGAAACGCATAGAAATACGAGGAGGTGAAATTAGCAAAGGCATTACTTTAAAAAACGATATAGTAGATTACCTGAAAGAAAAGCTGAACCATATAGATACAGCAGTAGGTTGTTTAACATTGCAACTATTCAGGCATAAAGAAAACGAAAATAAAATAGGCATAGAAATAAACCCTCGCTTTGGCGGAGGCTACCCTTTAAGCTATAAAGCCGGAGCAAACTATCCCTTGTTTATTATAAAAGAATACCTGCTTAACGAAACCCTCTCCTACACCAATGACTGGGAAGAAAATTTATTGATGTTGCGTTACGATGATGAGATAATAATACATGATGCCCGTTTTTAACAAAAACAGCTTTGTTGTTTTCGATTTAGATGATACCCTTTATAATGAAATTGATTATCTGAAATCAGCATACCGGCACATAGCTAATACCATCAATCCGGTTAATGAAAACAATATTTATAACGATTTACTAAACTGGTATAATGAAGGTTTAAATCCATTTAGCCACTTAATTGAAAAATACCCAACCACACTTAGCGTAAACCAGCTACTCGATTTATACCGCTTTCATACACCACAAATAAAAATACATGCCGATGCATCAGATTTTATACAGTGGCTTATTAAACAGGAAATACCCATGGGTTTAATTACCGATGGCAGAAGTAAAACACAACGCAACAAATTACAATCACTCCAAATAACTGAGTTATTCACCGATATTATTATTTCAGAAGAATTTGGCAGTGAGAAACCCGATAAGAATAACTTTTTATACTTTGCAAAAAAATATCCTGGTAAAACCTTTACCTATATTGCAGATAATACAAAGAAAGATTTTATTGCCCCCCGGGAACTAAACTGGCAAATGATATGTTTGCTTGACAATGGTAACAATATACACAAGCAAGACCTAAGCCTTTTGCCAAAAGAAACCATACAAATTAAAAACTTTAAAGACCTGTTGCCATAAAGCAATAGCAAAGTTTAAAACAAGTCCCTTTATGAAAACTAACTACATGACAAACGATAAAATATGGCTTTCATCGCCCCACATGTGTGGTAAAGAATTTGAATACGTAAAAGAAGCTTTTGATACCAATTGGATTGCACCATTGGGGCCAAACGTTGACGGGTTTGAAAAAGACCTGGTTGAATTTACCAAAACAAAACATGCGGCTGCACTTAGCTCAGGAACATCAGCTATACATTTAGCATTAATTATATTAGGCGTAAAAGCAGGCGATGAAGTAATTTGCCAAAGCTTTACCTTTTCAGCATCGGCTAATCCCATTTTATACCAGGGTGCTACTCCCATATTTGTCGATTCAGAAACTGATACATGGAACATGTGCCCGAAACAATTGCGCTTAGCCATTGAAGGCAGCATAGCAAAAGGCAAAAAACCAAAAGCCATTATACCTGTACATTTATATGGTATGCCCGCCAAAATGAATGAAATAATAGCCATAGCCAACGAGTTTAACATCCCCGTTATAGAAGATGCAGCCGAGGCATTAGGTTCAAAACTAAACGAAACACCTTGCGGTACATTCGGGCAATTAGGGGTACTATCATTCAATGGCAATAAAATTATTACCACTTCAGGCGGAGGCGCTCTAATAGCTAACAACGAAGACTGGATAAAACAAGCACGTTTTTTAGCCACCCAGGCGCGCGATGCAGCACCACATTACCAACACTCACAAATTGGTTACAACTACCGCATGAGCAATGTTTGTGCAGGTATTGGCCGTGGACAAATGACCGTTTTGCAAGACAGAGTAAACCAACGCAGAGCCAATTTCGATTATTACAAAAACGAGTTAGCTGGTATTGAAGCCATACAATTTCATGAAGCACCAACAGGTGCGTATAGTAATCGTTGGTTAAGCTGTATTTTAGTAAATCCTAACAGCAAAAATATAACCCGCGAAAACATCAGGTTAGCTTTAGAAAAAGAAAACATAGAAGCAAGACCATTGTGGAAACCAATGCATATGCAACCTATTTTTGAGCAATATCCATTTTATGGAGATGGAACATCAGCACAGTTATTTGAAAAAGGACTTTGTTTACCTTCCGGTTCCAACCTATCAACCGATGATTTAAAACGCGTGGTAACCATAATAAAAGCCTTATTCTAATTAACCAGCAAGAATTCAGAAGTCCCGAAATAAGAACTGTTTCGGGATTTTTATTTTAAACATATAAAACGTCCGTATCCGTTTATTCATTACTTTCAAAATAAATAAACAGTACAGTACGTTTGTAATACCTTACATGAATACAAAAATAAAATTTGCCATACTAGGCTTCGGACATATAGGTAAGCGACATGCCGATATGATACTGAGACACACAGAAGCACAACTGGTGGCAATTGTTGATACCAATTTAAACATAGACGCAAGTACCTACAAAGTACCAACATTCAATACACTTGACCAATTAATAAACGCCCTTATACCTGTTGACATAGTTTGTATAGCAACACCCAATTACCTGCATTGCCAACAAGCTATAAAAGCCCTACAAAGCAACTGGCATGTGGTTATTGAAAAACCAATGGGGCTTTCAAGTCAGGAGTGTCAGCAAGTTATTGATACAGCCGCAGCCAACAACAAAATGGTTTTTTGTGTGATGCAAAACAGGTACTCACCACCATCAGCCTGGTTAAAAGAAGTTATCAATCAAAACCTGTTGGGTAATATTTACCATGTGCAAATTAATTGCTACTGGAACCGTGATGAAAAATACTATGCCCAATCAAGCTGGAAAGGTAAAAAAGAACTGGATGGCGGAACCCTGTTCACACAGTTCAGTCATTTTGTTGATACCCTGTATTGGTTATTTGGCGAAATAAAAAATATTACCGGAAAACAATACAATTTTAACCACCAGAACATTATAGAGTTTGAAGACAGCGGCTTTATTCAGTTTGAAATAAACAATGGCGGAACAGGAAGCATTAATTACAGTACCAGTGTTTTCAATAAAAATCTCGAAAGCAGCATAACTATAATAGGGCAAAACGGTTCCGTTAAAATTGGCGGACAATACATGGATGAAGTATTGGTTTGTAATATAAAAGATTACCAGATGCCTCAATTACCTAAAACAAATCCGGCCAACGATTATGGTTCGTACAAAGGTAGTGCCGCCAACCACGAGTATGTAATACAAAACGTAATAGAAGTTTTACAAGGTAAAGCCAATATAAAAACCACTGCCAGCGAAGGTTTAAAAGTGGTAGAAACCATTGAACATATTTATAAAGCTTTGCATAATTAACCCGTAAAGCAACAAAATAAAACAACCACAATTAGCGGAACATATGGTAAAACCTAGAATAATGCTTTATATAAGCTATCTTCCGCAAATTATTATTTTATAAACTTACACATGTCATTTAAAGATCTAAACCTTATCGAGCCCATTTTAAAAGCATTAAACGATGAAGGTTATACAACTCCAACACCTATTCAAGAGCAATCAATACCCATTGTATTACAACGAAAAGACCTATTAGGTTGCGCGCAAACAGGTACAGGAAAAACGGCAGCATTTGCCATACCCATATTACAAATACTTACTCAGGAACAAACCGAACAAAAAGGACAAAGGGCTATAAAAGCTTTAATTTTAACCCCTACCCGCGAACTGGCTATACAAATAGAAGAAAGTTTTAACGCTTACGGGAAATATTGCGGCTTAAAACACTTAGTTATTTTTGGAGGCGTTTCACAACATAGTCAAACAGAAGCACTAAAAAGAGGTGTTGATATATTAGTAGCTACACCAGGTCGTTTATTGGATTTAATGAACCAGAAATATATTCACTTAAACAACATAAAAATGTTTGTTTTAGATGAAGCAGACCGTATGTTAGACATGGGTTTTATTAACGATATCAAAAAAATATTACCCAAGTTGCCCCCTAAAAAACAAACTCTGTTTTTTTCAGCAACCATGCCACCCGAAATACAAAAATTGGCCAATACCATTTTAGTAAACCCTTTAAAAGTGGAAGTAACACCCGTTTCGTCAACAGCCGAAAAAATTGAACAATCAGTTTACTTTATTGATAGAGGAAACAAGAAAAATTTATTAGCCCTTTTACTAAAAGACCCTGCCATAAAAAGCGTATTGGTATTTACACGTACCAAACATGGTGCAGATAAAGTAGTAAAAGAATTAGCTAAAATAAATGTGAAAGCCGAAGCCATACATGGCAATAAATCGCAAAATGCACGACAACGCGCATTAACCAATTTTAAAGCCGGACACACACGCGTACTTTTGGCTACCGATATAGCAGCAAGAGGTATTGATGTGGACCATCTTTCACATGTAATAAACTTTGAGCTACCCAATATAGCCGAAACATATGTACATAGAATTGGCCGTACGGGCCGTGCAGGTGCAAGCGGCATAGCTATTTCATTTTGCGATGCAGAAGAAAAAGAATACCTGAGAGATATTCAGAAATTAATAGGTAAAACAATTCCTGTAATTGATGAACACCCTTATCCGTTAATGGACCATAACCCGCCATCAACCAAAGATAACCAGCGTGGCGGACGTAATGGTGGTGACAGAAGACAAGGCAATGTACCTAAAAAAGACAACGCCACTGGTAAACATCAGACTAAACCCATACAGGCAAAAACCAATGCAGCGCCTAAGAAAAATTTCAACCGGAATTTCAATAAGCCAAAGCCGCAGCCAAAAGCAAACTAATTTCTAAATAAAGTATTATTGTAAGCAGTAATACTTTATTTTCATTTAGACTATAAATAGATTTAACCCGTTACCAAATTAAATTTATCTAATAATGACAAACTTTTTTGCCCATCAGACAGCAGTTATTGATGAACCTTGCGAAATAGGAAATGATGTTAGGATATGGCATTTCAGTCATATCATGTCAGGCGCTGTTATTGGAGCTTTATGCAATATTGGACAAAACGTATTTATAGCCAATAACGTTAAGCTGGGCAAACAGGTAAAGATCCAAAACAATGTTTCCGTATATGCCGGTGTGGAGTGCGAAGATGATGTTTTTTTAGGCCCCTCTATGGTGTTTACAAACGTAATGAACCCGAGGAGCCATGTTAACAGGCAGAACAGTTACACCAAAACTTTAGTAAAAAAAGGAGCCAGTATAGGAGCCAATGCCACTATTATTTGCGGAAACACCATAGGCGAATATGCTTTAATCGGGGCCGGAGCCGTTATAACAAAATCAGTACCCGCATATGCTTTAATGGTTGGTAATCCCGCTAAACAAATAGGCTGGGTTAGCGAATACGGTCACACTTTACAGTTTGATACAACAGGCAAAGCCATTTGCCCGGAAACAAAGCAAGAATACATATTAGCAAATAATAACGTAACAAGAGTAAAATAATGAGCGTTACTATTCCAATGGTTGACCTCAAAGGTCAGTATGAAAAAATTAAAATCGAAATCAATAACGGTATTAATGAAGTAATAAAATCAAGCACATTCATTAAAGGGCCAAAAGTAAAAGAGTTTGAAAACCAACTGGCCCAATACCTTAATATAAAACAAGTAATAGCCTGTGCCAATGGTACCGATGCTTTACAAATAGCCTTAATGGCGCTTCAGTTACAACCGGGCGATGAAGTAATAATTCCTTGTTTTACTTACATAGCCACAGCCGAAGTAATAGCATTACTAAGGTTAAAACCCATATTGATTGATGTAGAGGCCGACTACTTTTGTATAGATTCTCAATTAATAGAATCAAAAATAACAAGCAAAACAAAAGCAATAGTTCCAGTTCATTTATTTGGTCAGTGCGCCAACATGAACCAGATTATGGCTATTGCGAACAAACACAATCTATACGTAATTGAAGATACCGCACAGGCCATTGGTGCCCGCTATCAATTAGAAAACAATACCCAACAAACAAGTGCCGGAGGAATAGGTATCATCGGAACTACTTCCTTTTTTCCTTCAAAAAATTTAGGTTGTTATGGAGATGGAGGCGCTTTGTTCACCAATGATGAAAACCTAGCCAAGCAAATCAGGATGATATGCAACCATGGGCAGGAAAAACAATACGTACATGATATTATAGGCGTTAACTCCCGTTTAGACAGCATACAGGCGGCCGTGTTATTAGCCAAGCTTCCGCATTTAAGCACATACGCAGAAACACGCAACCAGGTTGCCAATTGGTACGATGAATTGTTAAGTGGAAACGAACATATTATTATACCCAAACGCGACCCAAGTTCCACACACGTATTTAACCAATACACTATTCAACTAAAAGGAATAAACAGGGATAGCATACGAAAACACCTGTCAGAAAATAATATTGCCAGTGCCGTTTATTATCCGCAAACAGTATATCAGCAAAAAGCATTTAACAACCTAGGTTACCTGCCGGGCGATTTCCCTGTAGCAGAAAAGTTGACACAAACCGTTTTGTCATTACCCATGCATACCGAAATGACTCAGGAAACAGCTACTTATATTGCCAAAGAAGTATTAACGGCTATCCATAAATATAAATAAGCAATCATGTTTAAAAACAATAAAGCCATTAAGTTTATAGTCATTTTTGTAATAAGCTATTTACTGCTTAATGGGCTTTATCAGTTACTATTATGGGCTTACAACCCGCAGGTTGATTTATTTACGCATTATACCACCACGTCCCTTTGCGCTATTTTCAACGACTTTAGTTACACACCCAGCCACTACCAAATTGGTTATGTGCTCTCCTATAAACAACAAAAAATTATAAATATAACCGAAGGCTGTAATGCCATTGCCATTGTAATTACACTGCTCAGTTTTTGCATAGCCTATACCAGCAAAATAAAAAATTACCTGCTGTTTATACCTATAGCATTAGGTCTTGTCTATATCATGAACCAGCTAAGAATTTACTGGTTAGTATTAATAAAAGTAAATTACCCAGACTTATTTTCATTTTTCCATGTTTACATTTTCCCTGCTATTTTATATTTAGTCGCATTCGGGTTAATGGTTACGTGGATTAAGTTTTTTGTTGACAAAGAACCAAAAGAAAACTAACATGAGTGTTAAAACTTCCATAGCATGGCTTATTGGTTTATTCATATTAAACTTTGCATTACAAAATGTAAATTTTATAACACTAAACTGGAATAACTGTAACTATTATACCTACAATCCGGGTTGTACAAATGTACTAAGTTTTATACTCAATAAAATTTTACGATTACTCCTGAACACTTACTGCATTTATATAGCCATAAAGCTTTATCATTACAGTTTTACTAAAAAGCAAACCTTGCTCACGGCAGGTATTTTAGCCTCTTTACTTATTATCGATCTGGCTTTTTGTTTTTCAAGAAATCAGCTACTCATCAACTTCCACAAAGTTTTAAATCCCCTTTTGTATAGTCCTTTAATACCAATGGTATTACTCGCCTACTATTTCAGTAAACAATTAAAATAACAACTTATGCTCACTATTTTAGCTACATGGTTACTGTTATTGATACTTAATTATTTACTCGGTTACCTTGTTAAGCATACCCTAAAATTCGAAACAGGTTTTGGTTTACAAGCCCTTTTAGGCTTAATTCTAACATCCGTTATTTGTGGCATTACAGCCGTTTTTGTTCCCATAAACCAAGCCGTTTTATGTGCTCTTATTATCATAGCCCTTGCAATTGGCTTAGTGTTTTTCAAAAACATTATCAGCGAGAGCAAAGCGCAGCTAAGTAGCATACACAATCCCATCAATTGGAGCATTATAATTACAGCAGCAATTTGTTTAGCAGCCTACTCAAGCGGTTTTTCTAAAATAAACGATGATGGACTGTACTACATACAAACAGGTCTGTGGCTTAACAAATACGGCTTTGTTCATGGCTTATCCAATTTACATGTTACACTGGGCTTATGCTCATCGTGGCACATACTACAAGCCCTGTTCTCATTTAGCAACCAGATTCATTTAAATGATTTAAATGGTTTCATTCTGCTCGTATACCTTTTATACTTTCTCGAAAATTATGAGGTAAGCACCAACAAAGTATTTTCGTTACTGCAAATAACCGTAGTATTTATTTTAAGCATACCCTTTTTAAGCGCACCCAACCCAGACTGGGCAGTTATTGTAATAAGTGCCATAACATTTGATTTATTTTACAACAAAACCAATAATCAATATATACCCATCACCCTCCTGTTAACCGCATTTACCGTAAGTATAAAATTTTCAGCCATCGCTTTAATTATACTCAGCTTATATTGCCTGTACTATAGTATACAACAAAACAACTTAAAAAGAATAACCCCCTGCCTGTTATTCGGCATCCTTATTATTACTTTACTCATTATTAAAAACATATACCAGACAGGCTATCCCGTTTACCCATATAAACCATTAGCCATTACCCAACTCGATTACACCACACCTCCCGAAATAGTTAGCTATTACTCAAACGGCATCAGAACCTGGGCCATATCCGATAAATTCAAGCCCAATGAGGTAGCCGAAGTGAATGCCATTGGCAATTGGAATTATATAAAAGCACTCATAACCCGTGGAGGCATCAAAGGATTTATCAATATTTTAATACTACTGATTGCCTTTGTAACCGGAGGTGTTTTAGTTTTCGGGCAAATAAAAAAACAACCCAACCAACCCATATCAGTACTCCATGCTGTTAATATAATAAGTATTTTGATCTGGCTGATTATAGCTCCGCAATACCGTTTTGCTTTACCTATGCTCCTGTTTTATATAGCCTGGATTGGAGAATTTATAATTAACAAATACACACCACAATTTACAGGTTTGTTAAAACCACAATGGCTGTTATTACCCATTGTCTTTATGTTTATAATAGCATTAGTTGGCTTTGACTTAGGAGGAAATGATACCAGTAAATACATTGGAAAAATAGAAAAAATAAGCATGGCACACCTACTAAAACCAATGCCACAATACCCGTTTCAATATGATACTTTAGTTATAGATAAGCAACAATATTATTACACACATAATAACCGTTACTGTTGGGATGCGCCCCTGCCCTGCTTACCCGAGTCGTATGAGCGGATGATAAGAACAAACTTTAACTACACCTTGCAACCAAGAGGTAGTAACGTTACCGATGGTTTTAAGTATGTGAGCATACCCAATAATTAATTCTGAAAAGAAAAGAATTAGAAACCTATATTTGCCCAAAGCCACCCAATTTTAAATAGACTCGTTTTTGAAAATTTCAATTATTACAGTTGTTTTTAATAGTAAAGATACCATTGAACAAACCATTCAATCCGTATTGTCGCAATCCTATAAAAATATTGAATACATTATAATTGATGCAAAATCAACCGATGGCACTATTGACATTATAGAAAAATACAAACATAAAATTGCATACGTAGTTTCAGAACCAGACAGTGGCTTTTACGATGGTTTAAACAAAGGCATTAAACTAGCCACCGGTAATGTAATAGGTATTTTAAATGCCGATGACCGATTTGCTAACGAAACAATAATCAGCCAGATAGCTAACCAGTTCAACACCCATCCAGACATTGATTCCATTATTGGCGATATAGCTTTTGCTGATTCAAACAATAAAATTTCACGTTACTACTCAGGCGAAAAATTTACAGCCAATAGCTTTAAATGGGGCTTCATGCCTCCCCACCCTTCTTTCTATTGTAAACGAAATCTGTTCCAAAAATTAGGCTATTACAATACCAACTATAAAATAGCAGGCGACTTTGAACTGATGCTGCGTTTCATTTGGAAACACAAAATCACATTCCGGTATTTACCATTACTAATGGTTTATATGCGCAAAGGAGGTAAAAGTACAAGCACCATATTTACCAGCTTTTTTGTTATCAATCCCGAAGTATACAATGCATGTAAAATAAATAATTTGCAAACAAGCTATTTCAATATATACATGAAATACTTTTTAAAAATAAGACAATTTTTCAAACAAAAATAAATTGTAACGATGCATCTTACCAGGGTTATCATCAAAAAAATATTTACAGTGCTATTTT
>CAYTWI010000124.1:0-10423 GCA_964442045.1 uncultured Bifidobacterium sp. | reverse complement strand
CAAAATCATTAACATGGACAGGCAGGATTGGTTTTGGCTTTTGCCCGATTGAATACAAATTATTGAACAGCGTTTATCTGGAGAAAAATTCTATAGCTATGCCTTTTACTTCATCTATTGTATTGGGAAAAGGAAAAGAAAAGTTGGAATTAGGAGCGGGTTATACATTAGCTACAAAAAACTTTACAGAGCGGCAGGTTTTTCCAACTTTTATAGCCGGTTTTAAGGTAATTGACAATAATGGTACGCTGCTTAGGATTAATTATGCCCCACATTACCGCGATGAACAATTTATCAATTGGTTTGGAGTAAGTTTAGGACGGAATTTTTAGTTCAGTTTTCCTTTTTCTTTCATACTTTTGCATGCTATGCAAAAAACAGTTGCGTTTTATACATTAGGTTGTAAATTAAACTTTTCCGAAACCAGTTCCATTGGCAGACAGCTAAGTGAAGCAGGTATGCAAAAGGTTGCTTTTGAGGCAGGGGCAGATGTATATGTGGTGAATACCTGTTCCGTAACAGACAATGCAGATAAAAAATGCAAGAAAATAGTAAAAGAGGCATTACGACACAATCCGAATGCTTTTGTAGCCATAGTAGGCTGTTATGCCCAATTAAAGCCAAACGAAATAGCTAAAATACCCGGAGTGGATATTGTTTTAGGCGCAGCTGAAAAATTCAATATCAATAATTACTTAGAAGATTTAAATAAAAAAGAAGTTGCAGTAGTTAAAGAAGGTAAAATAAAAGAAGTTTTAGATTACCATGCAAGTTACTCCATAGGAGACAGAACACGGTCATTTTTAAAAGTACAGGATGGTTGCGATTATTTTTGCTCATTTTGTACAATTCCTTTGGCCAGAGGTAAAAGCAGGAGTGATACTATAGAAAACACAGTAAAGCAAGCTGCCGAAATTGTGAGTCAGGGCATAAAAGAAATAGTTTTAACAGGGGTAAATACCGGTGATTTTGGTCAAGGAACAGAAGAAAACTTTTATTTGCTGTTACAAGCTTTAGAGCAAATTGAAGGATTGGAAAGAATACGGATTTCATCGATAGAACCAAACTTGCTAACCGATGAAATTATAGAATTGGTAGCCCAATCCAATAAAATAGTTCCCCATTTTCACATTCCGCTGCAAAGTGGAAGCGATAAGATTTTACAATCAATGCGCAGAAGATATTTAACAACATTATATTCTTCACGGGTTCATAAAATTAAAACGTTAATGCCCCATTGCTGCATTGGTGTTGATGTTATAGTGGGTTATCCGGGGGAAGAGCATGAGGATTTTATCGATACCTACAATTACCTGAATGAATTAGATATTTCGTACCTGCACGTATTTACTTATAGCGAGCGTGTAAATACTACTGCTTATAAACTACCAGGTAAAGTGCCTAACAGTGAGCGAGCAGACAGAAGTAAAATGTTACATATTTTATCAGACAAAAAGCGCCTGGCATTTTATAATGAGCATATAGGTAAAACCTATCCTGTACTTTGGGAGGCAGAAAACAATAACAACGTAATGTATGGCTTTACCAGCAACTATATAAAAGTTAAAACCAATTACGATCCTATGCTGGTAAATGAAATAGTAGAAGTTGAAATTACGACCATTGATAATGAAGACATGGTCGCTAAATGCAAGCTATTACAAATGGTTTATTAGTAAGTTTAATTGCTGATTATTTTAACAAAAAACGCAGATACTTTATAAGTACCTGCGTTTTTATTATAAGTTAAGGTCTGCTTTAGTTTAATTCGGCAAGTGTAGCATTTATTGCTTCGAAATTTGGTAAATCACCAGGGCTGGCCAATACCTCTGCATATTGAATAACACCTTCTTTGTCAATTACAAAAGCCGAGCGCTTAGAAACACCTTGCATACCGAAGGCTGGAAATGTTTCATATAATGCACCGTAAGCAGCCGAAGTAGTTTTATTGAAATCTGATAATAAATCGAATGATAAGTTTTGTTCATTTCTAAATTTATCCAATACAAATAATGAATCAACTGAAATGGCAACTACATCAGCTTTGTCGTTTTTATACATGCTAATAGCATCGCGCACTGTACATAATTGTGCGGTGCAAACGCCTGTAAAAGCTAGTGGAAAAAAGTGTACTACCAAGTTTTTACCTTTAAAATCTTCTAATTTAACTTCTTTTTTCTCTGTGTTTAATAATGAAAATGAAGGAGCTTTATCGCCTTTTTGTAATGTCATGTTTTATTTATTTTGTTTATATAATTTATAACTGCAATGGTATAAAATTGTTTTGAAGAGTTGTTATAAAACATACGGTATGTGTTTTATAAACCTGAGTTTATGACTGTATTTTTTGCTTTCACTGTTAATAATACCAAAGTTGTCAATTTTATCAATACGTACTTTACCACTGGCATGAATAATGGTTTCATTGTCGAGTAAAATACCAACATGCGTAATACGCCCGTCTTCATTATCAAAAAAGGCCAAATCGCCCAATTTCGCTTCACTTAAAAAAGCAAGGGTTTGTCCTTGTTCTGCCTGCTGGTAAGCATCGCGTTTCAATATAACGCCAAATTGTTTAAATACATTTTGTGTAAACCCACTGCAATCAATTCCCCAGGCAGTGCGCCCACCCCATAGGTAAGTGGTATTTAAGAATTGTTTGGCTATATCAATAAATGGCAAATGGGTTTCTTTGTAATCCAGTTGAAAATGTTGGTTTGCAATGGTAAATGATTGATGCCCGTATATGCAGCTACCGGCAGGTATCAGCATATTGGTGCCATTTACTTGCACATTTAAATGAGGATAGCTTTTAACAATGCTTACGTTGGTAAGATTATTTATTTCTTGTTGGCTTATGGTATTATATTGTCCTTCACTTATCCATCCCATATAATGGTCGTCAAAAGTTTCAATTTTTATCCAATCAGCTTGTTGGTGAAGTACTTTGTATTTTTCACCAAATAACACTTGGCTCACCATTTCACTTTTGCTTGTAGGCTGTTCTCTTAACGGGATAAATGGAAGTAAACAAATGCCAAACATATTTTTTATATTTAAATTAAATCGTTTATTTGTACAAATCTAACTAAAAAATATGAGTAATATAGACCTTACCTATTTAAATGAAATTTCAGGTGGCGATAATGCCTTCATTAAAGAAATGCTTGATTTATTTTTAAATACTACGGCTATAGAAGCAAATGAATTTGATTCTTTATTGACTAACCAAAACTACGAAGGAATAGGCCAGTTGGCACACAAAATGAAAGCCCCTATTCAAATGTTAGGGGCAAGTGAATTGTTTGAAAAAGTGCGTGCATTGGAAATGATAGGAAAGAGTAAGGCTAATTTAGAAAGTATACCTAATTTAATTAATGAGATAAAAGCAAGTATTGAGAATCTGAAAGCTGAGATTAGCAAATTATTGCTCACTATGTAATGTAAAAACCAAAGCTATAGCAAATAAAAAATCCCGATACTTTTAAAGTATCGGGATTTTTTATTGAATAATGTTTTATGCTATTAAGCTTCAGCTTTGTCAGCTAAAGGTTTAACAGAAACATAACTACGATCGTTAGCTTTTTTACGGAAAACAACTGTTCCATCAATTAAAGCAAATAATGTATGGTCTTTTCCAATTCCTACATTATCGCCTGGGTGATGTTTTGTTCCGCGTTGACGAATAATGATATTGCCAGCGTCAGCTCTTTGACCACCAAATATTTTAACGCCTAAACGCTTACTGTGCGATTCGCGTCCGTTTTTCGAACTACCTACACCTTTCTTGTGAGCCATGGTATTTAAATTTTTTTAGTTAAACAATAATTAAGCGTTTATAGCTTCAATTTGAATTTGGGTGAAACATTGACGATGCCCATTCAATTTTCTGTAACCTTTTCTGCGTTTTTTCTTAAACACAATTACTTTGTCACCTTTTAAATGGGTTAAAACTTTCGCTTTAACATTTGCGCCTGATACGGTTGGCAAACCTACGGTTACTGAACTACCATTATCTAATAGCAGAACCTTGTCGAATTGAACACTGGCGCCTTCTTCGTGTTGTAAACGGTGTACATACACTTTTTGGTCTTTTTCAACTTTAAATTGTTGGCCAGCAATTTCTACGATTGCGTACATGATTTATAAATTTTTAATTTTTAAGGGCTGCGAATATATGCCAATCTTATTTAAATACAAATACTTAATCAAATATTTTTGAATTGCCGGTCAAATCTATTTTTCAATAAATGCCTGAATAGCAGCATTTACTTCTTTGCTTTTTTCTATTTGTACAAAATGCCCCGCGTTTTTCAGCAACAGTACTTCGCTATTTTCTATTAGTGCTTCCGCTTTTTTTACAATAGTACTTACCGTTTCGCTTGGATGCAATAACACGTTGGGAATCATGGCATCTTTTTCTCCAAAAATAAGGAGTGTTTCTTGTTTTAGCTGGGGTAAAAACTGTTGTACCTGCTCCGATAGCATACCGTTGATGGAAGCGGTAATCATTTGCTGCCAGTTACTGGGTTTTTGCAAAGGAATAAAAGCTTTTGATTCATTAATTACTTTATTAATAAGTGTTTGGTCGAAATGATAAAAGCTTTGTTTAATGGCATTTTCCAAGTAAAACTCATTGCTATATATAAATTGACCCATCTGTATAGTTTGGTTAACCATCATTCTGTCCAATTCAGAAAAATACTCAAGCCCGCTTGCCGCTATTAAAATAAGTTTATTAACCAGGTGCGGATAACGCAGCGCAAATACCATGGCTATGTGGCCACCCATACTATGCCCTACCAAATGAACAGTCCCCAGTTGTAAAACATCTATTAGCTTTTTAATACATTCTGCATAAAAAAACATGCTGTATGGATAGTTTCCCTGACTTGAATTTCCGTTACCCGGTAAATCAACAGCAATGCAATGAAACTTTTTAGAAAGGTTTTCTGTTGTATAATTCCAAATTCCTTTATGATTACCCAAGCCATGAATAAATAAAATAGTTTCCTTCCCTTTACCTGATTCATTGTAAGCAATTTCTATATCGGTAGTGATGAATGTTTTGTTCAATTTAAATGAGGATAAGTGAGGGGGCAAGTTATTTTAATTATTCAATTTGGCTTATGTTAAAAAAATAATTGGCAAAATAAAGCAATTGAACAAAGTAAAAAGGTATTTGGCACTTGAATTGCAAAATATTAATTCCTTAAAAAAATAATTACCGCAACATAAATGATAAATTTACCCGAAGACGTTAATTTTGAAGAGTGGGCAGATAATGACGATGATGATTCCACTGGTATTCCAATAACACTTGATGATAAAGATTTATTAGTAAAGGTGGAAGATTTGCCCGAAGTGCTGCCAATTTTGCCGCTTCGCAATACAGTTCTGTTTCCAATGATGGCACTACCTGTTAGTATTGGACGTGAAAAATCAAACAAGCTAATTAAAGATGCTAAGAAGAACAAAGCATATATTTTAGTAGTAACCCAAAAGAACATAAAAGCAGATGAACCTGAAATAGCTGATTTGTATAAAACAGGTACTTTGGCTAAAGTATTACGTGTTATTAAATTACCTAACAACCAGGAAACAGTTTTTCTGCAAGGTATTAAACAAATAACGCTACATGACATTACTGAAACAGAGCCTTATTTAAAAGGTACTTTTACGGTAAATGAACAATTGGTCGATTCTGAGGATAGCAATACACGCGATTTAATAACAACCATTAAAACATTAGCTACAGAATTAATTCAATTGCATGGTGCTTTTTCGCCAGAAATGGCTAGTGGAATTAAACGTATTGATAACCCATTGCTATTGATGGCATTGGTAGCTACTAATTTAAATGCAGAAGTAGAGTCGAAACAACGTATTTTAGAAAATGATTCTTTAGGCAAAATGGCCCAGGTTCTGGTAGAGCTAATGATGGCCGAAAAAGAGTTGTTACAGCTTAAAAATAAAATACAGGATAAAGTACGTGGCGACTTAGACAAGCAACAACGCGAATTTTTCCTTCACCAGCAAATTAAAGCCATTAATGAAGAGCTTGGTTCAGAAAGTCCCGAGCAGGAAATTGAAACTTTGAAAGCCAGGGCAAAGGATAAAAAATGGCAACCTGAAATAGCAGAAGCATTTAATAAAGAGTTGGAGCGTTTGAAAAGAATTAATCCGATGGCTCCTGATTATAGTATACAGATTAATTACTTAAACACTTTACTTGATTTACCCTGGGACGAAACAACAAACGATAACTTTGATTTAAAAAGAGCCGAAAGCATTTTAAATGAAGACCACTTTGGATTAGAAAAAGTAAAACAACGTATATTAGAATACCTGGCAGTTTTAAAACTGAAAGGTGATATGAAAAGCCCTATACTTTGTTTATATGGTCCTCCGGGTGTGGGTAAAACAAGTTTAGGTAAATCAATTGCCAAAGCGTTGGATAGAAAATATGCCCGTATTGCATTGGGTGGTTTGCATGACGAAAGTGAAGTACGTGGACATCGCAGAACATATATTGGAGCTATGCCCGGACGTATAATCCAAAACCTGAAAAAGGTTAAAAGCAATAATCCTGTTTTTGTGTTAGACGAAATCGATAAAATACAAACCAGCTTCAGAGGTGATCCTTCCAGTGCATTATTAGAGGTTTTAGACCCTGAACAAAACGGAACCTTCTATGATAATTTTGTGGAGATAGATTATGATTTGTCTAAAGTAATGTTTATTGCTACGGCCAATAATTTAGATGCCGTTCAGCCTGCCTTGTTAGACAGGATGGAGATTATAGAAATTAACGGATACACTTTAGAAGAGAAAGTAGAAATAGCCAAAAAGTATTTAATTCCAAAGCAGGAACTTAATCATGGTTTAAAGAAAAATAGCTTTGAGTTAAGCAATGAAGTGTTGGAAAAAATCATAGATGGGTATACCAGAGAAAGTGGAGTGCGCGGCTTAGAGAAAAAAATAGCTGCTATTGCAAGGCATATTGCCATGCAAAAAGTAATGTTTAAGAAAAACAAAAAAACAATTGACCTCGCAGATATCCAACTAATTTTAGGTGTTGAACGTGGTGATAAAGAAATGTATCAGGGTAACGATGTGGCAGGAGTTGTAACAGGTTTAGCCTGGACAAGTGTAGGTGGTGAGATACTTTTTATTGAAAGCAGTTTAACAAGGGGAAGTGGTAAGCTAACACTAACAGGCCATTTAGGTGATGTAATG
Source organism: uncultured Bifidobacterium sp. (assembly GCA_964442045.1). Lineage (GTDB taxonomy): Bacteria > Bacteroidota > Bacteroidia > UKL13-3 > UKL13-3 > JAAFJM01. Next base: position 3,184 of record CAYTWI010000124.1, on the reverse strand, counting down.
AAAGAGTCTGCCATTACCGCATTAACTTTTCTGAAAGCGCACTGCGATTATTTAGGTATTGATTCAAAGGTGTTTGATAAGTTTGATATACATATTCATGTACCGGCAGGAGCAGTTCCTAAAGATGGTCCATCGGCAGGTATTACTATGCTTACTTCATTGGCCAGTTTGTTTACGCAACGTAAAGTAAAACCTCAATTGGCTATGACAGGCGAAATTACTTTACGCGGTAAAGTACTGCCAATTGGTGGAGTAAAAGAAAAAATACTTGCGGCCAAACGAGCAGGTATTAACCATATTATTTTATGCGAAGCCAACAGAAAAGATGTAGAAGAAATAAGTAAACACTATTTAAATGATTTGACATTTCACTACGTTAAAAATATGCTTGAAGTAATAGATTATGCTTTGCTTGAGGAAAAAGTAGAGCATCCCGTAAATATGACTATAGAAGAAGTAAAAACTTCCGAAAAGTAGTTTTTATAATTCACTCTTTACCATAATATCAATAGAAAAGACCTGCATTTTGCGGGTCTTTTTGGTTTTAAAGTAATAATTATAAAAGCCCAGATATAGATGATATGGGCGTTTTACATTAAATAATGTTTTTTTAATGCATAAAATTATGCTAATTGCAGAAACTAAAATTTGTAATACATGAAAAAATTATTATTGATTACAGTAACTATAATTTCCAGTTTATTTGCTGCATTTGCACAAAATAGTAATGAAGATATAGTTGGTGTTTGGGAAACAGGTAATGGCAAGGCAAGGGTAAAAATTGATAAAGTGGGCGATTATTATTTTGGCCGGATTGTTTGGTTAAAAGAACCATTGAACGCAGAAGGAAAACCCAAAGTAGACAAGAACAACAAAGACGAAAGCAAACGCAATACACCCATAATAGGTTTAAGATTGGTAGGTGGTTTTAAATGGGAAGGAGAAAACCGTTGGGAGGGTGGAACCATTTATGACCCTGAAACCGGAAATGAATATAAATGCAATATTACCCTGATTGATAGAAACACCATGAACATACGAGGTTATATTGGTATAAGTATGTTTGGACGAACTGACACCTGGAAACGGGTAGAACAAAAGAAATAGATTTTTTTTCGAAGCTACATAAAAGAAGGTTACTTGTCTCCTTACAAAGAAGAGCCTGTTAATAGTTGAAAATTGAGTGTAGGATTTTCGTGCGCATTCTATATTTTCGCCCCTGCATGAGTAAGCAATCATTATCTGTAATTATTCCTTGTTATAATGAGGAGCTTATGATAGAAAAAACCTATCAAAGAGTAAAAAATGTGGTAAACCAATTAACGATGGTTGATACGCAGATAATATTTATAAATGACGGAAGCAAAGACCAAACAGCTAATCAGTTAAATAAAATAGCTGCCAGCGATTCTAAGGTTTATGTTATACATTTTTCGCGAAACTTCGGACACCAGGCTGCTGTAACGGCAGGTATTAATAATTGCAATACCGATATTGCCATCATTATTGATGCTGATTTGCAAGATCCACCAGAGTTGTTTGGTGAAATGATTGACCTATACAACTCTTCGGCATGTAATGCCATTTACTGTGTACGAAAATCAAGGCCGGGGGAAACCTGGTTTAAAAAAATAACCGCCAAATATTTTTACCGTTTAATGGATAGGCTAAGTGAAGTTCCTATTCCGCTTGATACCGGTGATTTTCGTTTGATAGATAAGCACATTATAAACGAATTTAAACAGCTTACAGAAAGCAATAAATTTGTGCGTGGCTTAATAAGTTGGATTGGTTTTGTTCAAATACCTTTTTATTACGAACGCCATGAACGTGAAGAAGGAGAAACAAAATATCCGTTGAAAAAAATGATACGTTTTGCTTTAAACGGCATCATGTATTTTTCAAAAAAGCCACTTAAAATTTCCATTCAGTTAGGTTTAATGAGTACCCTGCTAGCCCTCATGCTTTTAGTATACATTCTGTATGGTTATTTTGTAAGCGGGCAGGCCGTAGCAGGTTGGGCCAGTACCTTAACAATAGTTATTTTTTTTGGCGGTATACAGCTGCTTACCATAGGTTTAGTAGCCCAGTATATAGCTAATATTTTTGATGAAGTAAAAGGCCGTCCGGATTATATAATTGCTAAAAAAGTAAATTTTTAAATTATATCTTGCGGCCTTAAGTAAAAATAAAATTAATATTCAAATAAAAATTATACCATGAGTGACCCACGTTTAAAACCAGTATTAGATACGTTGAAAGAAGAAATGGATTTTGCTATAGAGCATGCCAACAGTGAATTTACTAAAATAAGAGCTGGAAAATCACACCCTAGTATGGTAGATGCGGTAAAGGTTGATTCATACGGCCAATTGGTTCCGATTAATCAGGTAGCTAATATCAGTACACCTGATGCAAAAACAATTACTATTCAACCTTGGGAAAAATCAATGATACAAGCCATTGAAAAAGGAATTGTAATTGCTAATTTAGGTTTTAACCCTACCAACGATGGTAATTTGGTTCGTATTATTTTACCGCCATTAACTGAAGAGCGCAGACGCGAAATAGCCAAGAAAGCAAAAGGTGAATCGGAAAACGCTAAAATAGCCATCAGGAATATCAGGAAAGAAATAAACGAAACCATTAAAAAACTACAAAAAGAGGGTTTAGCTGAAGATGAGGCTAAAACAGCAGAAGCAAGTGTACAAAAAACCACAGATGCTTATATTAAAAAAATTGATGAGCTTTTAGCCATTAAAGAGGCTGAAATTATGCATGTATAATTAATTAGTTAATTACTAATTATTTGTTCGCAATGGTTGGGTTAGTTTTGGTGCTTTCTCAACCATTGTTATTTTTAACAATTATAATTTATAGGGTAACCTGTGGCATTAACAAACAATAAAATAAAACCAATACTCATTATTGCGCTAAAATTTTTAGGTGCTTTTCTAATAATTGCAGTTGCTTCATTTTTTTTATTCAGGGGCTATTTTTTAAACAAAGCCATTGCCAAAATTACCCACAAATTTAAAACCAAATACCAGGCTGAACTTAAAATTGGCAATGCTTCGTTTATAGGATTAAGTGGAGTACAATTGGACAATATAACGCTGGTTCCCGATGGGAAAGATACCCTTGTAAACATTAATTATTTTGCTACTAGTGTAAGATTCTGGTA
>CAYTWI010000123.1:0-10592 GCA_964442045.1 uncultured Bifidobacterium sp. | reverse complement strand
CCAATGCCGCTATATCGCAATGGTTGAGTTTGGCAATTTCAGAAATTTTAAAGTTATGGTTATTTAAAACACTTATGTTCAGCAATAGCTTTAAATCGCAGTCATCGTAATAGCGTATATTGGTTTCCGTACGCTTTGGTTTTATAATACCATAGCGCTGCTCCCATATACGCAGGGTGTGTCCCTTAATACCGGTTAATGATTCTATATCTTTAATCGAAAAACTTGCCAATTTGTTCTGATTATTTTTATTACTTGTAAACATTATAGCAATGAGATTGTTTCGAAAATAAACTATATTTTATGAAATACCTGATAACCGGTGGCAGCGGCCTGATTGGCAAAAGGATAACCCAGGAAATCCTCTTGAAGAATAACGGGGTAAACTGGTTAAGCAGCAGTCATAAACAACAAAAAGGGGTAGCATCTTTTCATTGGGATATAAAAACCAACCAAATAGATACCGACTGTTTTAAAGAGGTGGATACCATTATACATTTAGCAGGTGCAGGCGTTACTGACCACAACTGGACAGCGAATTACAAAAAAGAAATGATTGACAGCCGTATTCTGTCAACCCGATTATTATTTAACAGCTTAAAAGATTTACCGCAAAAGCCCAAAGTAATTGTTTCCGCATCGGCTATTGGTATTTACGGTAACATAACAGAACAATTAACCACGGAGATTGAACCTGCAGGCAATACTTTTTTAGCTAAACTTACCCAACAATGGGAAGAAGAAGTAGACTGGTTTGAGCAATTGGGTATAAGGGTAGTAAAACTGCGCGTTGGTATTGTTTTGGCTGCCGAAGGAGGCTTTTTAAAAAAGGTGGCAGCACCAGCCAAATGGGGCTTGGGCGCTGCTTTAGGCAACGGAAAAATGATAACCAGCTGGATTCATATAAATGACCTGGTAAATATGTTTTTATTTGCTGCAGAACACCAGAACCTGCATGGTGCCTACAATGCGGTAGCTCCCCATCCGGTTTCCAATTATGAAATAAGCAAACAAATTGCCCGGGCTTTGCATAAACCCTTTTTTATGCCCAATGTACCCGCGTTTGCTTTGCGTTTAGTCTATGGAGAAATGGCGGCTATGATATTGAGCAGCCAAAATATTTCATCTCAAAAAATAACAGATGCCGGTTTTACATTTCATTTTAATGAGGTTGAACAAGCCATAAACCAATTATTCGCATCCAATTAATGAACAAACCTACCATAGCTGTTTTTTGGCACCGCAGAGATATAAGGCTAGCCGACAATGCCGGACTATACCATGCTTTAAAAAGTGGTTTACCTGTATTGCCACTATTTATTTTTGATAAAGATATACTCGATAATCTGCAAGATAAGCGGGATAAACGCGTAAACTTTATTTACGAGCAGATTGAATTATTAAAACAGGAACTTAACGAGTTACAAAGTGATTTATGGGTTGAATATGGCTCTCCTCTTGCCGTATGGGAAAAATTAATGGGTCAGTTTAATATACAAAAAGTATTTACCAACCACGATTACGAACCTAGTGCTATAGAGCGCGATAGCCATGTACAGCAACTGTTAAACAGAGCCGGCATAAGCTTTAACACTTATAAGGACCAGTGCATTTTTGAGAAAGAAGAAGTGGTAAAAGATGATGGTAAACCCTATACTGTGTTTACGCCTTACTCCAAAAAATGGAAAGCTAAGTTGAACGATTTTTACTTAAAAGCTTATCCAACGGAAAAGTATTTTTCACAACTATATAAGCCTGATACCATACAAACATTGATAAGCTTACAAAGTATGGGTTTTGAAAAAATACAGGTAAGTTATCCGTCCAAACAAACAACCCAGCACATTATAAAAAACTATGCCGAACAGCGTAATTTTCCGGCTATAGCAGGTACCAGCAAGCTGGGTATTCATTTCAGGTTTGGTACCATCAGCATCAGGGAAAAAGCAAGGAAAAGCAAAGACTTAAGTGAGACGTATCTGAATGAACTCATTTGGCGCGATTTCTATATGATGATCTTACATCATTTTCCGCATGTAGTAAAAGGTGCTTTCAGGAGTGAATACGACCGCATACAATGGCTGAACAATGAAGCTGATTTTGAAAAATGGTGTACCGGGCAAACGGGTTACCCGATAGTAGATGCAGGTATGCGTGAGCTCAACACAACAGGGTTTATGCATAATCGGGTACGGATGATAGTAGCCAGCTTTTTAACCAAACACCTGCTTATTGACTGGCGTTGGGGCGAAGCTTATTTTGCCAAAAAACTGCTCGATTTTGATTTAAGTGCTAACAACGGAGGCTGGCAATGGGCGGCAGGTTGCGGTACGGATGCAGCCCCTTATTTCAGGGTATTTAACCCTACGCTGCAAACGGAAAAGTTTGATAAACAAGGCGAATACATTAAAAAATGGGTTCCTGAATTATTGACACCAAAATATCCTAAACCTATTGTTAACCATGATTTTGCCCGTAAGCGCTGTTTAGAAGTTTACAAACAAGGATTAAGTAAATAATACTTTAAAAATTATACCTTAAACCTGCAAAAAATCTGATGCCTTGAATGGGCGCGTAATTGTAGTTGGGGTCAAAGGTATAGTTGTTGGGGTTATTGGTATTTATATTTTTATCAAAGGGATCAAAGGGGCGCATAATTGGGTTTTGTGGTACAAAATTGAGTAGGTTTTTTAGGCCTCCATATATACTTAATTTATTGGCAAATTGTTTGGTTGCTTGTACATTTATTAAGGCAAACCAAGGAGAGTGGTCTGGACGAAAATCATTTTCCAATACTGGTAATAACATGGGGCTGGTAATGGTTCCGTTAAAGTCAATACTCAATTTTTGTTTTTTAAACTGGTAACTCAACGTATAGTTGATAGTAAGCGGAGGGGTTTGCACTTGGCTTGTGCTGGTTTCTTTGTTCAAACTATCTTTGTTTACTATAAAAACATCAACCAAAGTAAAACCCAAACTAGCTTTTAACGGAAAACTAAAGGTAGCTTCTGCACTCATATTTATTCCTCTGTTTATGGCATATCCATTTAAATTATCAAATATAATCTGATTAACATTGGTAAAATAATCAGGTACAATCCGATTACTAAAGTAAGTATAAAACAAGTTAGCATCTAGGTTTATAAACCCTTTCCCTATACTAATATACCGCACATAATTTAAGGAAGCATTGTATGATTGCTCTGGTAATAAATTGTTTTTAATTACTACTTGCCTGGCTCCGGTAAGTGCTGCATGTTCTTCGCTAAATAAATTTACAACCCGGTAACCATTTCCTAAACTCAACCTAAAGGTATTAAAAGTATTGGGTGTAATTTTATAGTTTATTCTGGGCGACCATATATTGCCATGCTGTTGGTTATAATCGTAACGTAAACCAAGTAGTAATTTATGTTTATTACTTATTTTAAACTCATCTTGTACAAATAAACCTGGCAGGTAAGTCTGACTCGGCTTATTGCTTGGATTTAAAGTATCATTGCTTTTAGTTGCATTGGTATTATCATCGTAATAAGTATAACGTAAGGCTGCACCAAATAACATACTGTGTCGTTGTGCAATCGTTTTGTCTAAAGTAATTTGGTTAAAAGCTATTATTTGTGTGGCTAAATAAGGAGTAATGCCGTAATAAGAGTTTTGGTCATGGTAATTAAATGATGAGTTCCAAATATATTTATTCTTTAAACGAGGCAATTGGTAATTGCCTAACAACTCCAATCTTTTGGTATAAATACTCTCGCCATAAACGCTATCGCCACCTCTAAACGACTCGTTAAAAGTTGTTTGCCCTCCCCATCTGTTTTCGTAAAAAACACGAGCCGCTAAATTGGCTATCCTATTTTCTTTTCTATCAAAACCCCATTTATTAAAAAGAGAAATACGTTGCTGCAAAGTAATATCGGTAAAACCATCTTGGTTATTGTCCCATATTTTATCAAAATAAAAAATATTAGCACTTAAAAGTGATTGTATTTTACTACTTACCTTGAATTTATACGACAAATCGAGGTTGTTTTCCAAATAGCTGGTGGTATTGTAATCAAAGCTAAAACGAGGTGCATTTTTTACATTTTTGGTTATAATATTAATCAAACCACCCACCGCTTCAGAACCATATAAAGTAGAAGCGGGTCCTCTTTGAATTTCAACCCTTTCAATTATAGAATTAGGTATTCCCATTAAACCATACACGGTAGAGAGGGCCGATACAATGGGCATTCCGTCAATCATTACCATCGTATAAGGGCCTTCCATGCCATTGATATGAATATCGCCTGTATTACATACATTACAATTGAGTTGCGGACGCACACCATTGACCATGGCAATAGCTTCAAAAATATTAGGCGTTGGATTTTGTTGGAATAATTTAGGTGATATGACTTCAATAGAAACGGCACTTTCTTTTCTGCTTACTTCTTTTAAAGTACCACTCACCACTACTTCATTTAATGCGTTTTCGTTTTCGTTTAATTGTATGAGTAGTTCTTGACTTTGATATTGAGCTGCATTAATACTCATGGTTTTACTTTCGAAACCAATAGCTTTAATGCTTAAATTATAAGTGCCGCTACTGATTTCTTTCAATTCAAATTCTCCATTTTGGTTACTTTGGGTACTTATTTTTAATTGTCTAAAGCTTAAAATAGCAAAAGAAACAGGTCTTCCATTGCTGCTTACTTTTCCCTTTATATTGAACGTCTGTCCTTGTAAACAGATACTTATCAATAAAAAGATGGAAATAAATGAATATTTTTTGAATGAGTTAGCCATGTATTAGTGGTGCAAAAATAAAATGTTAGACGAGTCTAACAAATTTATTTTGTAAATAAAATTTTTACCTTTGTTACTATCAATAAACTATGCGAACCTTAGCCGAAGAAAACTACCTCAAAGCCATTTACAATTTAAGCCAACATGAGAATGGGGCTACAGCCAGTAAATTGTCGGAAAAGCTTAAATTAAAGTTACCTACTATTAATAGTATGGTAAATAAATTAGCTGAAAAAGAATTGGTAGAATATAAAAAATACAAAGGTTTTGTACTCACAGAAAAAGGCCAGAAATATGCTTTGGATGTAATTCGCAAGCACAGACTTACCGAATTGTTTTTGGTAAAAGTAATGGGTTTTGGTTGGGAAGAAGTACATGATATAGCGGAGGAAATTGAGCATATTCAAATCCCTGCTTTTTTTGATAAAATGGACTTAATATTGAGCAATCCTAAGTTTGATCCACATGGTACGCCTATACCTGACAAGAACGGAAAAATACCTAAAAGTACACTTAAACAACTGTCAAATATAGAGGTAGGAAAAAAAATCAAGTTTATTGCGGTGAGCGATTCTTCGACCGATTTTTTAAGTTACTTAAGTCGTATAGGATTGAAGCTTTATGAAAACATTGAAGTGCTGGACCGTGAAGTATTTGATGGCTTATTGAAAATTAAAACGGGCAAACAAACCATTAGTTTAAGTGGACAGGCTGCTGAACGTATTTTGGTTGAATAATCTATTACAACAAAATTATCTGGCGTGTATTTTATTGATGTATTTACCTATTACATCAAACTCAATATTTACTTCATCGCCTACTTTAAACTGATGGAAAACTGTATGCTCAAAAGTATAGGGAATAATGGTTACACTGAACCAGTCCTGCTCCGCATTTACAACCGTTAAGCTCACCCCGTTAATACAAACCGAACCTTTGTTTACCAATAAGTTTTGGTGTATGGGATTGATTTTAAAAAAGAAATTCCAGCTGCCGTTCCTATCTTCTATTTTAGTACAAATAGCGGTGTCATCTACATGGCCCTGAACAATGTGTCCGTCAAACCTGCCATGTGCCGGCATACAACGCTCCAGGTTTACTTTTTCGCCTGATTGTAAATGTTTTAAATTGGTTTTTTGTAAGGTTTCATCAACAGCGGTAACCTTGTATACCGAATTGTTTATTTCAACTACCGTTAAGCAAACCCCATTGTGTGCTACACTTTGGTCTATCTTTAATTCGTTGGTAATGGGGCTTTCAAAGTAAAAATCTATATTGGTGTTAACTACTTTTTTTTCTACTAAAGTAGCCATTGTTTCTATAATTCCTGTAAACATACTATTGATAAAAAGTGTGCAAACATACATAGTTTATCCTTTTGTTATTGTATATTTTTTATTTGCTTGCAGCTCCAAATAGTAAATATGCAAAACCCCATTTTAGTTGAAGTTTACAGAGCTGATGTATTGGAAAGTTTTCACCGGGGAACGGTTTGTGTGGTGGATGAAAACAACCGGGTTATTTTTAGCAAGGGCGATGTAAATCAAATATGTTACCCGCGTTCGGCTATGAAATTTATTCAGGTTTTACCCTTACTGGTTTTGGGTGGAATAGAAAAATTCGGATTTACGCTAGAGGAAATAGCTGTTATGTGTGGCTCACACAATGCAGAACAGGAGCATTTGCGTGTGGTTGAATCTATATTGAGCAAAATTGGCTTGAGCAAAAACGAGTTGTTTTGCGGTCCGCAATACCCTTCCTCCAAACGCGATGCGGAGCAGTTAATAAAAGACAATAAAAAACCGGAACATATCCATAATAACTGCAGTGGTAAACATGCAGGTATGTTGGCTTTGTGCAGGTTATTAAATGTTCCAACCACGGATTATATCAACCCCGAACATCCGATACAACAGTTAATTTTAGAGTACGTAGAAAAGTTATATGAGTATCCACGCCAAAAAATGACAACGGCTTTGGATGGTTGCTCCGCACCTATTTATGCCATGCCTGTTATTAACCAGGCCATAGCTTTTAAAAATTTGGTGCACAATAATTACGAGCCTAAGTTGGCCCAGGCCTGTAAAACAGTAATAGAAGCCGTGAGCAAATACCCGTTTATGGTAGCAGGCTCAAAAAGATACTGTACTGACTTAATGCAAATATGCGCTCCGCAAATTATAGGAAAAACGGGTGCTGAAGGCATTTTTTGCATAAGTTTACCCGAGCAAAAAATAGGAGTGTGTATAAAGATAGATGATGGTAAAATGTTGCCCCAGTATAATGTTGCACAAGCTTTTGTAGAAGCCACTGGCTTGTTTGATCAAGAAACGTTGAAACCATTGCATCATTATTTACAAAGCGACTTAACCAATTTTAATAAATTTACGGTTGGTGAAATTAAAGCCGTTGATGGTTTATTCGAAGGATTGTCGATTTAATAAAAAATCGATTGTTATTATTGTTGAATTGTTAAAAGATATAGGAATTAGTATGGTAAAACTTGAAGCCACAAATTGTGACTTGAAGTTGGGGCAGTAAAAGATAATTAGCACAAGGCTTGAATACCGAAGAATTACAACATATAAAACAAAAGGCATTGTATTGGGCAAACCAGTTTGATGTGTGTGTGTTGTTGGATAACAATGAAAGCCTGAATGCTTACGGTTTAAACCATATAGAATTTGCCATGGCTGTTGGTGTTAAAACATCGTGTATAGGTAAACATGAAAACAATTTTGAAGCTTTAAAAAATTTCAGAACAGCACATGCCAATCAATATAGCTTCGGGTACTTTACTTACGATTTAAAAAACGAAGTAGAAGCTTTACAATCCAATCATTTTGATGGTTTACAATTTCCGAGCTTGTTCTTTTTTGTGCCTGAACATTTATTGCTCATTGATAAGAACCATGAAATAATATTTGAAAGCACCAGTTACAATAGCTTTGCCGAGTGGTTAAGCGCTGCTGAAAGCATTGGCATAACTAATGAAAGCATTGCACAAAAAACAAGCTTACAAGCCCGTGTAAACAAAGCTGATTATTTAGCCAATGTAGAAAAAATAAAGCAACACATTATTGAAGGCGATGTATATGAGCTGAATTATTGCATGGAGTTTTTTGATGACAAAGCAGTCATCAATCCAACAACAGTATATACCCAATTACTTCAAAAATCACCGGTACCATTTGCCTGTTATGTAAAACATGAGCAGCAATATTTACTATGTGCAAGCCCTGAAAGATTCATTTGCAAGCAAGAGAACACATTGTACTCGCAACCTATTAAAGGTACTATTAAACGCGATTTAAATAACGAAGCAAAAGACTTACAGCTTAAAAACGAGTTGCTGCATTCAGAGAAAGAACGGGCAGAAAACTTAATGATTGTTGATTTGGTGCGTAATGATTTAGCCCGTGTTTCAAAAACAGGAAGCGTAAAGGTGAATGAAATTTTTGGTATCTATTCCTTTAAGCAGGTACACCAAATGATATCAACGGTATCGAGCCAAATGAGAGATGATGTACCCCTAACAGATGCCATTAAACATGCTTTCCCGATGGGTAGTATGACGGGCGCACCTAAAGTAATGGCCATGGAATTAATTGAACAATACGAGCAAACCAAACGAGGTTTGTACAGCGGTGCAGTAGGTTATTTTGCACCCAACGGAAATTTCGATTTCAATGTAGTTATCCGCTCTATTCAATACAATGCCCATAACCAATACTTAAACATCATGGTAGGCGGAGCCATTACTTACGATAGCATAGCCGAACAGGAATACGAAGAGTGTTTGTTAAAAGCGCAAGCCACTATGCAGGTATTGCAATAAAATGTTAATTATACTTAACCCTATAAATATTAATATTGTAGTTATGAAGCACCCTTTATTAACCTTTGGCCTTGTTGTTTTTGTTTCACTTAGTGTGAGTGCACAGCAGTTGTTTCCTATACTGCTTAAAAACAAATGGGGTTATATGGATGAAAAAGGAAAAGTAATTATTCAACCCAAATACGATATTGCTTTAGAGTTTAACGAAGGCCATGCCGTAGTGGCTTTAAGCAACCAGCCTTGCTTAATTAATGTACAGGAAAAACGAATTATTGATACCGGATTGTATGAATATATCTCCACCTATAGCGAAGGATTATGTGCCGTGCGCGATTTTAAAAAACACTGGTACTATGTAAACAATACAGGTAAAACTGTTTTAAAGCTGGACAGCTTTGTATACGAAGCCAACCCTTTTTACAATGGCCTGGCACGTGTAAGTAAAAAGGTAGATGATGTAACCCAAAAGTTTGGTTTCGATATCAGCAACCTGTCGTACCGCTTTGCTTATATCAATAAAAACGGCACTTATGTATCGGACTTTAAATACCGCGATGCCGTTAACTTTAACAACAATGTAGCACGCGTTAGAGAAAACGGTTTAACTTATTTAATCAATACCACCTGCACCAAAATATCGGAAGAGTATAGCGAAATAAGCGACTTTAGCGATAGCTTAGCCATATGTATTAAAGAAGGAAAGTTTGGTTATATAAACACCGGTGGAACAGTTGTTATTCCCAATCAATACGATTTTGCTACCATGTTTTTTAATGGCTTTGCCGAAATATCCATGAATGGTAAATCGTGCTTTATTAATAAATCAGGGGAGAAACAATTTGAACCAGCTTACGAAGAGTTGCGTCCGTTTGCCGAAGGTTTTGCAGGGTTTAAGCAAGGCGCCAAACTGGGCTTTATCAATGCCAAAGGGCAAATACAAATGAATCCGTACTACGATGAAGTAGCCTATTTTGCCAATGGTTTATGCCCGGTAAGAAAAGGAAGCAAATGGGGGGCCATTAACACACAAGGTAAATTGATTTTAAAACTGGAATACGACTTTGTTGGCACTTTTGATGATGGCGTTGCCGAAGTTGTTTACAGCGGTGTTTCGTTGTATGCCGATACCAGAGGAAACTTACTACCCATCTGGGATAAACAATAACCCTTATTAATAAAGCATGGGTTATAAATGGAAACATATACTGCTGTTTGTTTTATGGTTTAGCTCTTTTACAAGCGTTAAAAGTCAGGTTGACTCCACTGACCAGCTTAAGTTTGATTTTGGTTTGGTACGCGATAAAAACAGGCATATATGGCCGCTGGTATACAAACACAAAACAAAAGACTATAAAGACTTACAGCTTTTCTTTACCATTTACCGGAGTTATAAATCATACACCACACCTTCCAAGCACAATCATTTTTTACCCTTTTACTGGTACGACAGCAGCGCTGCTTTAAAAGATATCAGGATTGGTACGCTGTATTACCCAAGCTTGTTTCGTACCATTAGTGATACTACTTCTAAAAGTAAATCGTACCGCTTTTTGGAGCTGGCTCCTGAAATTAATTTTTTAAATATTACCAAATCCAAAACAGGCCTGTTAACGCAAAACAATTTCTTCTTTTTTATATGGAGTAAAAACGATGTGTTAAACGATAAAAGTAATTTTGTGGCCTTCCCCATTTACTGGTATTACCGCAACCCATACCGCACTACCAATACTTTATTTCCTGTTTACAGGTATGTAAAAATAAACGACCTCAACGAAAAGAACTTTTCCTTTTACCCGGGTTTGTATTTTTATAAAAAAGAAAATCAAACCATACGACACTCTGTTTTATTGTTGTTTTACACAAAAAAATACGCACAAAACAATTCCACAAAATTAGCCCGCAAAACAGTTTTTTTTCCGCTGCTATTTACCAAAAAGAACACGCACTTAACACGCTTTAC
>CAYTWI010000122.1:0-10770 GCA_964442045.1 uncultured Bifidobacterium sp. | reverse complement strand
GGTCTGCTTTTGCTTTTATTTTCCGCTTATCTTTTGTTACAGTAGGTGAAAATTATTTTTCATTAAGCAATAAAAAAAATAGCATATTTGCCCACCTGAGATTAAGCAATGAACGGCTACTTAAAATTTTTACGCTTTACTTTTAAATATAAATACTACGCTTTAATGAACATTCTCTGTAATGTTTTATCGAGTATTTTTGGTTTGTTTTCCATTGCTTCCATTATTCCAATGCTCGATGTTTTGTTTAGTACCAAAGAAGTAAGCACAGTAAAACAAACGGCTGATGCAGGTTTCAGTTTCAAGCAAAATTTCGATGTTTTAAAAAACTTTATCATTGAGTATAAGGCCATGTATGGAGCGGAAGTAGTGTTGTTGTATATATGCGGTTTTGTGGTAGTAATGATTACTTTAAAAAACCTGTTCAGGTACCTGGCTTTGTTTTTTATGGTACCCATGCGTAACTATATTATCAGCGATTTTAGGAAGGCAGCTTACCAACGTATTTTAATATTACCACTATCGTATTTCAGTAAGGAAAAAAAGGGAGACTTATTAAGCCGTATGACCAGCGATATGCACCAGATAGAGGTAGCTATTATGAGTTCGTTAGAAGCATTTACCAAGGAGCCTATTACCATTCTCATATTTTTAATCTCGTTAATCTGGGTAAGCCCTAAACTAACATTAATTGTATTTTGCGCCCTGCCTGTTAGTGCTTTGTTTAGTGCTTTAATAGGCAAGTTACTGAAAAAGCAAACTTCGCGCGGACAAGCTAAATTCGGTTCATTGGTTTCGCACGTGGAAGAAACTTTAACAGGTGTGCGTGTAATCAAGGCATTTAATGCGCAGGACTTTTTGTTTAAACGCTTTTTGGTGCAAAACCAGGAGTATACCCAACTGAATATAAAAGCCAACAGAACAGCTGATGGTTCATCACCTATCAGCGAAACCATCAGCGTATCGGTATTTGCTATTATTTTATGGATTGGTGGTAAAATGGTTTTGCAGAACGATGATAGTTTAAGTGCATCTGTTTTCCTCGGTTATCTGGGGGTGTTTTCACAATTACTTTCACCGGCCAAAGCCTTCAGTACGGCTTACAATTCTATGAATAAGGGTTTGGCATCTATTGAAAGGGTAGAGGAAATTATCAATAGCGAGGAAGTGATTATTGAAAAACCAAATGCTATTCCTATCAAAGCATTTAAACACAATATAGAGTTTAAAAATGTAAGCTTTAAATACAAGGATGAATGGGTATTTGAAAACTTAAACCTGACCATTCAGAAAGGGCAAACCATTGCACTGGTGGGTCCTTCGGGCGGAGGTAAATCAACACTAACCGATTTAATACCGCGTTTTTACGACCCTACTGAGGGGCAAATTTTAATTGACGGAGTTGATATACGCGATTATAAAATTTTAGATCTGCGTGGTTTAATGGGTATAGTTACGCAGGAGAGTATTTTGTTTAACGATACCATAGGCAATAATATCAGTTTTGCCAAAGAGTCGGTTACCAAAGATCAGGTAGAGCAAGCGGCTAAAATTGCCAATGCGCATAGTTTTATTATTGAAACAGAAAGTGGTTACGAAACCAATATTGGTGACCGTGGAAGCAAATTAAGTGGCGGGCAAAAACAACGTTTAAGTATAGCCAGGGCGGTAAATACCAACCCTGATATATTGATTTTAGATGAAGCGACTTCTGCGTTAGATACTGCCAGTGAACGTTTGGTACAGGAAGCTTTAAGCAATGTAATGGTAAACAGAACAACCATTATAGTAGCACATAGATTAAGTACCATTAAAAATGCCGATGTGATAGTAGTATTGGAACGCGGTAAAATAGTGCAACAGGGCAACCACAACGAGTTGCTACAGCAGGAAGGCTTATACAAACAACTGATAGCACACCAGCAAATACCTGAATAAAATGAAAGTAGCAGGTTTTACTTTTATTAAAAATGCCATTATTTACGATTATCCGGTTGTAGAAGCCATACAATCTATTTTACCCATATGCGATGAAGTATATGTAGCTTTGGGTAAATCTGACGATGATACGGAGGCACTTATACACTCCATTGACCCTGTTAAAATAAAAATTATAAAAACCCTTTGGGACGAAACGCTGAAACAAGGCGGACAAGTGCTGGCTGCTGAAACCAATAAAGCTTTTCAGGCTATTCCGGCTTATTACGACTGGTGTTTTTATATACAGGGCGATGAGGTAATACATGAAAAATATTTACCGGTAGTTAAACAGGCTATGTTAACGTATAAAAGCCATAAACAGGTAGATGGTTTGTTGTTTAAATACCTGCATTTTTATGGCTCGTACGATTATACAGGTAACTCCAGCAAATGGTATAACAACGAAATACGTGTTGTTAAAAACAACAAAAGAATATACTCTTACAAGGATGCGCAAGGCTTTAGAAAAAACGATGATGAAAAACTACACGTTAAAGCCATTGATGCTTATATTTATCATTATGGTTGGGTAAAAGACCCACGGGCTATGCAGCGCAAACAGGAAGAGTTTCATAAGTTATGGCATAACCAGGAATGGATAGATAAAAATGTAGTAAAAGCGGATGCTTTTGATTACAGTAAAATAGATTCGCTGGCCAGGTTTGAGGATATACACCCTAAGGTAATGCAAAAACGTATTGCTGAAAAAAACTGGCAGTTTGAGTTTGATTTAAACTACAATAAAACCAAGCTGAAGGACAGGTTTAAAAACTTTGCCGCAAAATATTTAGGCTGGGAAATAGGCTATAAAAACTACAAGCGCATTTAAATTTTTAATTGCTGTTTCGTCCCTACGGGACTTGGTTAAGCACATCCATTTCTTGTTACCGATGTTTTGTCCCTACGGGACATATGAATTATTTTTTGGGCTACTTTCAAAGTAGCATAAACGGCTTCGTAATGATATTTGTCCGCTCTTACCAAAACCTTATAACAAGCTCTTCTCTTTATGCTTATGCTACCTAACGCACTTTAACTGTTACTTATAACATCAAATAACTCATTCGTTATTGGTATGGCCACGTAGTGGTCAGATATTGGTAGTAGTAGAGGAAATATATTAATGAATGAGTCCCGTTGGGACGAAATAAAACACCTCATAAAATGCTTGTAAACATCTTATGAGGTGTTAGTTGAAATAATAAAGAAGCCTTATTTTTCTAAACCTAAAATCACTTCGTCAATAATATCGCAAGCCTGGTGCATTTGGTCCGCAGTAATGGTTAGCGGAGGTGCAAAACGGATGATATCGCCATGTGTTTGTTTGGCCAATAAACCATGTTCTTTTAAAGTTAAACAAACATCGTAGGCTGTTTTGCCGTTGCCAAAAGGTAAAATAACAATGGCATTTAATAAACCTTTGCCACGTACCAAACTAATTAAACCGGTTTTTTGCATCAAAGCCGTCATACGCTCTCTGAATATCATTCCCATCGCTTCTGCATTCTCGGCTAAATGCTCCTCTTTTAAAACCTGTAAGGCTTCCATAGCCACTGCACAAGCCAAAGGATTGCCACCATAAGTGCTGCCGTGTTCACCCGGTTTAATGGTTAACATTACTTCATCGTTGGCCAATACGGCTGCTACCGGCATGGTTCCGCCAGAAAGGGCTTTACCTAAAACCAATACATCGGGTTTTACATTTTCATGGTCGCAAGCCAACATTTTACCTGTGCGGCAAAGGCCTGTTTGTACCTCATCGGCAATCATCAATACATTGTATTGGGTACATAAGTTTCGTACGCCTTGCAAATATCCTTCGTTAGGCACCACTACACCTGCTTCGCCTTGTATAGGCTCCAGCATAAAGGCACAAATGTTCGGATTGTTTTTAAAAGCATCTTCTAACGCAGCTAAATCGTTGTAAGGAATTAATTTAAAACCGGGCATATAAGGACCAAAACCTTTAAAGCTGCTTGGGTCGTTGCTCGATGAGATGGCTGCCATGGTTCTGCCCCAGAAATTACCTTCTGCAAACACTACTTCTGCCTGGTTTTCGGCTATGCCTTTTACATCATAACCCCAGCGTCTGGCCAATTTAATGGCTGTTTCGCCACCTTCTACACCTGTATTCATGGGTAATACTTTGTCAAAGCCAAAGTATTGGGTTATATATTTTTCGTATTCGCCTAATAAGTTATTGTGGAAAGCACGACTGGTTAAAGTAAGTTTTTGTGCCTGTCTGGTTAAAGCATTGATTATACGCGGATGGCAGTGGCCCTGGTTTACCGCGCTGTATGCCGAAAGAAAATCGAAGTATTGTTTGCCTTCTACATCGTACATAAATATACCCTCAGCCTTTTCAATTACAACAGGAATGGGGTGGTAGTTATGTGCACCGTAGTGGTGTTCTAAATCTATAAAATAGTCACTTTTAGTCAATTCGCTTGTTTCTTTAATCATAAGCGGCAAATGTAAGGCAAGTTTTTTGCTTTAAAAATGCTTTGGACTAAATTATGTTGTGTGGGGGTATAGAATTTAAACAGCAATTGTAAACAAAAAAGCCCGGCAATACCGGGCTTTTTTGTTTAAGGCTGGGCTTACTTGTTAGTTTGTTTTTATTATTTTTTGTGCAGATAGGGTTTTGCCTGCTGCATACGTTTTAACTAAGTATAAACCGCTTGGCCAGTTTTGGCTTTCAATGTATAGGCTTTGTTTGTTGTTTACCGCGTTGCTATAAACCAATTTACCCAATACATCATATACTTCTACCTTGTCGGTTGTAGCATTATTGATAGTAATGGTAAAGCCTTCGTTAAACGGATTAGGGTAAACGTTAGTGTTATTGTTTTCTTTAGCTTCGGTACTGTTTTTTACACCGGTACTTACCAAATGGCTTACACGGCAGTCAGCTGTACCTATTTCAACCGGGCTGCCTGTATAATAGTTTTGGGTTAAGAAGTCGTTGCCACTAACTCCATAAGTAATACCTTCAATGGTAACGTTTAATTTAGCCAGTGAGCCACTGGTATTAGGTGTATAAGCCACCGGGGTATAATAGGTAAAGCCAGGTGTTCCGTTGTTACCCCAAATAATATCCCAGTTGCTGCAATTAAAGGTATTACCGGCATCTTCTTCGGTAATAGGAGTACCTGCTGTATTGTACTGCTGTACCTGGTTACTCATGTTACCATAGCCCAGTAAACCGATAGGGGTATTATTAATGGTGTTACATTGTATGTTAACATACATGGTATGGGTATAGCTGCTGTTAGCAGAAGAAAAACCGGATGGGTCTTGCACATAGCTAACTACTATACCATTTTGTAAAGCATCGTAAATACTGTTATATTTTATCCAGTTTACATTGGCACCATTCGGAATAGCATTAGGGTTGAAAAACTCAATACCGTTGGTAAAGTTATATACCTGGTTGTTGGCTATCTGGTCGTCACCATCAAAGTTTGTTACTGATATACCGGCTATAGCTCCGGCTGTGGTGTTTTCCACGTGGCAATCTTTAACCAAAGAGCCCTGGTTTGCACCACCTATGTCTCCTTGCAGGTGAATACCGTATTCATCTATTAAGGCAATTATTTTATCATTGCTTATGCTAAAAGGTTTTGAGTTGAATATTTCATAAGCAGATTTATACTCGCCTTTGAATACATTTTGGTCATTTGTTAAACCTATATTGGCGCCCAATATAGCAGTGGCTTTTAAGGTAGCGTGTTTGTTCCAAAAATAATTTCTGTCCATAGACGGTATATTCACCCAATCTAATAACACGTCAACATGTTTTTTCAAGAAAGTATTTTCAAATGAAAAATGACCACAATACTCTCTCTCTATATCCAGGTTTAAAAAATTATTATATTGTATGGCACCTGTTATATTTCCCAATCTTTTGTTTTCCTGCGCTATGGCAAGGTGGTTAATATTGTAATAAAAGTTACTGTTTTCAATATAAATATAGTCATTACTGAAATTTTTGGCCAATACTTGTATACCTGCTTCAGCCTGACTAATACCTGTTTCAATCACACTTAATAAAGGAGGTGAAGAGATTCCTGAATTCCTAACATATATGCCTCTCCAGTCGCGGCATGCAGTTAATGCAGATTGGTATAGGTATAAGCTGGCTTTGTCACCTACTTCAATTCTGGTGCATGGCTCGGCAAGAACTAAGCAGTTATTCAGTGTAAGCGTAAATCCTGGAGGCAGGGTTACATCACTCGTTAACTTCAATTTTCTGTTTGTAAATACTAAACTGGAAGTGCCACTGTTTATTGCATTGTTTACCTCATCAGTTAAATCTTTAAAGCCATCGCCATCCTCGCAGCCATTGCTTAAAGAAATAGTATTGGTTTGTAACACGCATCCATTACTCAGAGTAATAATAGCATAATAATCACCGGCTATATTACCAAATAAACCGGTGCTGCTAACCGCTTTGTTTTTACTTTGTATTACCTCACCATTAAAATACCAGGTAATATTGGTAATACTAAAATTACTTAAGTTGTTTACAATGCTTAATGTACTTGGAATAGTATTGTTATTGGTTGCGCTAATATTTAGCACTTCGGTTTCGGTTATTTTACTGATAAAGGCTTTGGCTGTAGAACTGTTGTAATGTCTTCCGGTGGTATAAATACGCGGTTCACAAATACTGCTTACACTGCTCATATCTATAATATCAAGTTGATTTGTATACTCATTGTCGTTGCTTCCAAAAAGTGTGCTATAACCAAAAGCATAGTTAGGTTTAAACTGGGCTAAAAAAGCATCAATTAGATTACTGGCAGGTGTACCCGGTGCTGGTTTTCCTCCGGGAGTTATATCTATACTTGGTGCAAATGAAGGATCACCGGTAGTACCGTAAACATAAATATTATCGAATGCATCCACCTTAATACCCATAGGAAGTCTTAGAGAGGTAGTAGGTAAAATAGTACCTTTTTTAAAGTACGAAGCATACTGAATACTATTTAAAGTATAATTACTTACCAAAACAAAATTGCTTAAACCGCCACTTGAAATAGTGCTTTGGTAGGCATCGGTGGTAGTTAAGCTACTTAGGCCTGATGATTCTGTTACAAATGACAGGTAAACTTTATCGTTAATATATGTTTGGGTAGGTAGGTCGTTTTTTAAATCAACACGCGGGCTGAATTCGTCATTGGCATCGGTACCGATAAATGTACCGCAAGCGTAGCTAAAGGTACTTGTTGCGCTGGATAGGTTATAACTTAAAGCAAACACATCTTTATCACCTGCCGCAGCATTGCTTGATAGCGATGAACTGATAGCGGGTAAAAATGCCGAACCAATGCCTGTGGTAGTTCCTGTAACCAGTAGTTTAGCCATGGACGGATTGGTTAAGGTAAGGTTTAAATTACTTCTGAAATCTAAACTGCTCACTTCATCATCAGCACCGGAGCCAATATAATAGTATTTTATGGCAGTAAAGCTTAAAGAGGTAAACATTGGCCTGAAGTTGAAGATAAAACCATCCTTGTTGCCATTGTAATTATTTCCTTTTATTGGACTGGTGCTGCTTATGCTGCTTAATGCACTGCTGCTTGTATATCCACCCACAACGTATTCATCAATATAATGACTACCGTTGCTTATGCAGGTAGCGCCATCGTTACCGCTTCCGCCTATATAATAAGTATATTTTAACTGTCCGTTGCTGGGATCAAGCTCTCCAATCCATCCATCGGTACCGCCCTGATAGGTATTTAAGGCCACTGGTAAATTGCCATTGTTTGTTTCGCCACATACCATTAACAAGTAATTGGCTTCGCTTATATCACTAATTAAAGTGCTTCCACTTCCCTGTATAGTAGTGCACCAAACAAGTACATCACTGGCATTGTATGTATATAAGAAAGCGCGGTAGTCATTTGGTATGGGCGTGTATTGATAAGGACCAATGGTACTTGGAATTAACAAACTATTGCTTAAACCGGCTACGGTATAACCACCTGTTATATTATGGCTTTTTTTTACCACATTGCCTACACTTACTGCATTGGCTCCACCTATATTTACTAAAGCAGGGGTAAAAGGGGTAAAAAAATTAAGAACAGGGTCAATAACCAAAGTAGCATTGGTTTTTTGCGACTGCGTAGTAAATGAAATGGTATTGCCTTTTATGTTATAATTAACATTGGTTTTTAGTTTTTGCCCGGCTGCATTCAGGTAATATGATTCAGGAATGGATTCTTTGATTTGTCCTACTGCAGTAGCAATGTTTAAAGTTTGAGCTGTGCCTTTTATGCTGTTGGCTCCGTTCACCTTCATTTGAATGCTGTTTAACTTTCCGCCCGGTTTTACCACAAAATCGTACTTAACCTGATTGTCTTTAATTTGGTATACCAAATCAATATTAGGATATATGTTGGTATAAGTAAGTTTTTGAAAGGTATTGGCTTGTAAATTTTGTTTTTGGCCACTTGTGTAATTGTTTACATAGGCATTGGTTGGCTGGCTTGCACTCAAAATAGCTTGGTTCTGACTGTTTTCAAAAGTTATATCAACCCTTTGGGCTTTATTACTTTTTGAGTCGTACAACACGTAAGTAATGGCTTTTTCTTTAAAGTAAATAGTTGCACCGGGGTAGTCGCAGTAGTACTTTACATCATTGGCTTTGGTTTGATTGTCGTAGGATACAGCTTGTTTGTTTTCAATAAATAACTTAGGCTGCTGAGCAGATAGAGGGGGTTCTTTCAGTTTGGTGTTAACACCACGGCCAAATGAATTGATTGCTATCAAAACAAAGGCCAGCATGAGGATTTGTGCTGTTCTTTTCATCATAATTAGTATTAATTATGAAACCAAAGGAACAGCTTTAAAAAAGGCCTTTCAGCACCAATTAGAATTTGCGCACTCTAGTTTAGAATTTGCTGTTATTTCGACTTTTTTTGCGCATGCTATGAAATTAAGCAATGTGTAATAATTGCAATAATTCCTCTTTACGCCTACTGGAAACACCTATACTTTCCCCATTTTCCATTTCAATAAAACTTACTTTTCCGCGTACATATTTTTTTATTTTTTTAAGATTTACCAGGTACGAATTGTGTACCCTAAAAAACTCTTGCGGTTCTAAAATACTTTCGTAAAAGCCAATGTTTTTAGAGGAAATAATTTGCCTGCCGTCCTGGGTAAGTATTGTTGTATAATTGTTATCGCTTTTTAAATACACAATGTTTGGCGTATCAATAAAAATAATTTCCGACAGGGAAGGAATGGCGAGTTTATAGAAACTATGGGCCGTGCTAATTTGTGATTTTATATGGGTTAATTGTTTTTGATGAACAGGGACATTTATTTTATTGAACCGACTTAATGCTTCAGCAAGTTCATTGTCATCAATAGGTTTAAGCAAATAGTCGAGGGCTGAAAACTTAATGGCTTTGATGGCATATTTATCGAAAGCAGTTGTAAATATGATTGAAAAGGGAATGGATTGTTCAAACTTTTGTAAGAAACTGAAACCATCGCATACAGGCATTTGTATATCTAAAAAAACCAGGTTGGGCGGGCTTTTTAAACTTTGCATCATATCAAAAGCTATTTGCCCGTTGCGTGCTTCAAAAAGCAATTGCCAGTCGGGATGGTGTTGTTTAACTAGCTCGGCTAATGCTATACGGCAATTTTCTTCATCGTCTATAATGGCGTAGGTGTACATTTCAGTTGTTTTTAATAATGGGGATAGTTATTTCTACTCGTGTGCCTGCGGGCTTATTGTTTACTTCCAGGTCGATAACCTGAATGGATGGCTTTTTATTATTACTTATCAGTTTTATTCTTTCTTCGGTAAAGGAAATGCCGGAAGAGTTGTATTCATGTTTTTTTATTTTGTTTTCCTGTGTTGTTTTTCTTCCTTTACCATTGTCTTGTACCACACAAAGTATATTGTAGTTTACAAGCGAAAAATAAATATTTATTTCCCCCTGTAATAGTTGGGCCTCATCTAAACCATGCTGAATCGCATTTTCAACAATGGGTTGAATAAGCAGGGATGGTATGGTTATATCACTTGTATCAATTAAAGGGTCTACATGAATATGGTAGTCGAAACCATTTTTAAAACGCATTTTTTCTAAATCAATATAATGGGTCAGGAGTTTTATTTCTTCGTGTAAACTTATTTCACCTTTCATTGAAAAGTGCATAATCATTCTAATAAGTTTGGAAAACTTGCTGATAAAAGAGTTGGCTTCACTTATTTTGCTGGTTAATACAAATGATTGCAGCGAAGTTAAACTGTTAAATATAAAATGAGGGTTCATGTACAAACGCAGTGAGCGCAGTTCGCTTTCAACCAGTTTTTGCTGGTAGATTAAGTACTGCTTATATTTACTTATATTTAACCAAACAATGATAGCTGTTACAGTTACCAGCAGGCATACTATAAGCCCTGCAAACCACCACGTTTTCCAAAATACCGGGGCTATATTAAGGGTAATTAGTGCCGGGTTCTTACTCCAGATGCCATCAATACTTTTTACCCATACATTTAGCTGATAGGTGCCGGGTGTTAACGAACTGATTTGTATGGTACCTACTTTGTTATAATTGGTGTCAGCACCATGCTCACTTAACAGCACAAAGCGGTATACATTGCTGTTGCCTGAGCGGTATCCTGGCGAACTAAAATCAAAAGTAAAGTTGTTGTAATTATAAGGTAAGTTATATTGTGTTTGGACGTTGGTATCTCTGTTATTTATTTGTATTTTATTTAAAAAAATAAGTGGATCGGTTTGACTAAAGGTA
>CAYTWI010000121.1:0-10787 GCA_964442045.1 uncultured Bifidobacterium sp. | reverse complement strand
GTTAACCGTTGCGGCCGATGGTAAAAAAACAGCCGATAACGGAAGTACAGGTTTAGATAAAGATTATGCTTTGGCCTGGAGTAATGGAGTTACCGAACCAATGACCTTATTAATTCCTAATTTTTATGGTGGTTCAAGTGCCGGAGAATTAAGCACTAAAAGCGAAACTTATAAATTGTTTCAAAATGCTGGTTACCCCAATGCCAAAGAAGTAATAAAACAAATGCCAACCTATTGGGGCGATCAGCCTTATACAGCAGGTCCTATTTATTACGGTGCCATTATCTGCTTCTTGTTTATATTCGGAATGATAGTAGTAAAATCAAATGTTAAATGGTGGATTTTAGCTGCTTCTATATTGGCTATATTCCTATCAATGGGGCGTAACTTTATGCCATTAACCAATATATTTTTCGACTATTTCCCTTTCTATAATAAATTCAGGTCAGTAACATTTATTTTATGTATTACCCAAACCCTTTTCCCTTTAATGGCCATATTGGGTTTACGTGAGTTAATAAGCGGTAAAATGACCAAAAAAGATTTTATGAATGGTTTAAAATATGGCGGAGGAATTACGGCTGCCATTTGTTTATTATTAGCTTTACTACCGGGCATGTTTGCCAGCTTTACAGGTGTTGGTGATGAAAGAATGGATAAAAGCTTAGTAGCTGCCTTAATTAGCGATAGAGAAAGTTTATTGCGTATGGATGCTTTCCGCTCATTTGCTTTAATAGTAGCTGCCGGTGCTTTAATGTGGGCATTTTACAATAAGAAATTAAAAGAAAACGTATTTATGATAGTAATAGGTTTATTAATACTTGGCGATTTATGGCAGGTAGATAAACGTTACTTAAATGAACGCGATTTTGAAAAGAAAAAAGCAGAAGTATTATTTGAAAAAAGCGCAGCTGACGAAATTATTTTACAGGATAAAGACCCTAACTACAGGGTTTATAACAATACCACCGATTTTGATAAAGATGCCATTACTGCTTACTACCATAAAAGTATTGGTGGTTACCACGGAGCTAAAATGCGCAGGTTCCAGGAGTTAATAGAGTGGCAGTTGGCAAAAAACAACATGGAGTGTTTCAATATGCTGAATGTTAAATATTTTATTTTGGGCGACTCAACAGGACAAAAGTTTGCACAACGTAACCCCGATGCCAATGGCAATGCCTGGTTTGTTCCAAACTATAAAATAGTAGCCAATGCCGATGAAGAAATAAAAGCACTAACAGGTTTCAAATCAAAAGAGTTGGCCATTATTGACAAACGTTTTGAAAAAGAATTAGCCAATTATAAAAGCAATTACGATAGTACAGGTACTATAAAATTAACAAGCTATGTACCTAATAAATTAATTTACGAAAGCAATACAAGCAAACCACAGTTAACCGTATTCAGTGAAATATTTTACGACAAAGGCTGGAATGCATACGTTGATGATAAATTGGTTCCACACTTTAGAGCTGATTATGTTTTACGTGCCATGATAGTACCGGAAGGTAAACATACCATCACCTTTAAATTTGAGCCGGAGGTAGTAGCAAAAGGACAAAAAATAGCCTTGGCTTCATCTGCTACCTTATACATTGGTTTAATAGCCGTATTGGCATTTTACTTTATTAAAAAACGCAAAGAAGAACAAACGGCATAAGCCACAAGTAATAGACAAAAAACGTCCAGAGTATATTTAGCTTTGGACGTTTTTTTATTGAATAAAACAGCAACATGAAATTAAGCACATACAAATACATAAGTACCCTACTTTTTTTATGGAGTGTAATTACACTCAAAGCACAGGATGATAAGTTTAGTTTGGGAGCAGGAGCCGGTTTTTACAATTCTTTTAACGATGGTAAAACAGCTAATTTTGCAATAAGAGCGGAGCTTTATCCTAAAATAGAAGGAGGGGAAACGTATGCTTTACATTTGGGTTTTAATAAACCTATTGAAGAAAAGAGGATAGCATACTTAAGAGCCAAAGATGCTTCAACTGAACCAAGAGAAATAAATGCTCCGTACTTTTTTAAAACAACTACTTACCATCTTACTCTTTCCGTATTACTTCCAATTGCCGACCAAGACGAAGAAACGCCCGGAATTTATTTTGTTGGCGGTATAGGGGCAGATTATATTAGCCATAGCTACGAATTCAATGAGGCTGCTTATGCTGCTTATAATTCATCGTTTATCAAAGAATTATTAGTAAATAAAGATTATTTAGGAGCCCATGCTGATGTTGGAGCAGGAGGGTATTATAAAATAGATAGATTTAAAATTTTTGCAGAACCCAAATTGACAAGTGTATTCGGGCCTTCTACAGAAGGTGGTAGATCTGATAACTATAGAATAGATTTAGTTTTTCAAATTCAGGTTGGGGTTCAATATGTGTTGTCATTTTATAATGAAAAGGAATAATTTAAAATGCGTTTTAATAAAAAAACAGTTACTTTTATAAGTATAGCTATCAATACCAATGACTGTTAATTACGAAAATATAAAAATACCTGAAGCCACACAGATACAAAAAGAATTACGGTCACAACTCAATATTGCAGAACGAAAGCTCCACCTGAGCACCATTGCCGGTGCAGATATTTCGTTGAATTTATATAGCACCACTATTTATGCAGGTATTATTCTTCTCTCATTTCCACAATTGCAACCAATAGTCTATTCATTGGTAAAAGCAACAACACGTTTTCCTTATGTACCCGGTTTTCTGGCCTTTCGCGAAGTACCTGCTCTGGTTAAAGTATGGCAGCAAATGCAAATAAAGCCTGATGTATTAGTAGTAGACGGGCATGGTATTGCTCATCCGCGCAGGATGGGAATTGCGGCACATTTTGGTTCGCTTACAGGGCAACCCAGTATGGGCTGCGCTAAAAAAATACTTTTTGGTAAATTTGAAGAACCTGCTATGCAACAAGGTGCATACAGCGCTATTTACGATAAAGAGGAACAGATAGGGTATACCTTTCGCAGCAAAGCCAATGTTAAGCCTGTGTTTATATCGCCCGGGCATTTGTTAGGTATGGAAAACAGTTTACAAATTATAAAGCAATGCACAGGCAAATACCGTATACCGGAGCCTACACGCCTGGCACATGAGCTGGTTAATAAATTCAGGAAAGGAGAGTTGCCGGAAGGTTATCATTTAACAGCACCAGCATCTCCACTCTTTTAATCATTACCTAAGCTATTTTACCCGATTTTTCCAACTCTTTTCTGATACCGTTTTCAATATCGGTAAGTAATACCTTTTTGTTTCCCTGTTGTAATGTTTTAATAGCAGTGTATTTTAAAACATTTACAATATTTCCACCCGAAAGCGCATATTTTTGGGCAACAGCATGTAAGTCTACACTTTCATCTACATTTAAACCACCCGAAAATACATTTTGCCATATTTGTAAACGATTTTCAGCATTTGGTATAGTGAAATGTATACGCGATTGAAACCTTCTTGCAAACGCTTCATCTATATTGCTTGCCAAATTAGTTGCCAAAATGATTAAGCCTCTGTAGTCTTCAATTTGTTGCAATAAATAGGCTGATGTTTGATTGCTGTATCTGTCGTTAGCCGATGTTGAATTTGCTTTTTTACCAAACAAGGCATCCGCTTCATCCAAAAACAGAATCCAGTTTTTGTTTTGGGCCATATCAAAAAAACGTGCCAGTATTTTTTCGCTTTCTTCTCCAAAATTCAATACAATTTCCGATAAATCCAGTCGGTAAACATCTAATCCGGCCGATTTTCCTATTAAACAAGCCGTGGTGGTTTTACCTGTTCCTTCCGGTCCATAAAACAAGGCCCTGAAACCAGGTTTTACCTTGTCTTTGAGCCCCATGCCATTTAAAATATAATCCTCTTTTTCAACCCATGTTCTTATATCTTCTATTTCCGACATTAAATGGCTTTCTAAAACCAAATTGTCCCAATTTAAAGGGCTTGTTATTAACCTTCCGGGAAACAAAAGGCTGTAATCAGGTTTTGGAGCAGAATAACCCATAAGTAAATCAACCCAATTATGATTACAACAAAGAGCCCCGCTTAACAAAGGTTCATTTGGCCTACTATCATCTAAGTATAAAATATGGTTTTTATGGAAAGCATGCAATGGTTTAAAATACTCCATTACTTTAAAACGACTTTTTAAACCATTTTCAGCCAATATAAAGGCTGCTGTTTCGCCTGTTGGCAAAAAGCCCCGGTGATTAGCCTTTTTTATACCGCCAAATTCCGAAAAGCGTCTGCCCGTTGTTTCATTTTTAAGCCATAGTATATCCAATAATTCCGGACGTAAATGCGGCACCAGTGCCAGTATTAAAACAATACGTTCTTCAAAATCAAAACCATGTAGCTTAACCAATTCTGCATAATTGCAATCAGACGAGCTTAAATCAGGTGGGTGAATTTCATAGATTGACTGAATATCGGTGTCATGCTTCAAATAAATTTTCAGGCGTGCGTTTAGTACTGCTGAAAACCACTCCAATTCAGACTCAAGCGTTTTTTCATTTAATTCCTGTTCGCTATTCATGTGTATTATTTTTTGTGATGATGTTGCTGCTAAAACAAGCCCATGCAACACGTTGAAATATTATGTCAATTTAAAAAACCAAGTATCGGTTTTTTTTATCAAAAATCCTTTATGCTGTTTAAAGTTAATGCCCGTATTTTCTGTAGTACGAAAATGAAGAATTAAGCATAAACTTTACATGCTGATACTATAAATTACTTTGTTTATATTTACTTCACAATTAGCATTTTACTTAGCATAGTTTACAAAACTGGCATAGTATGTGCTACGCGTTCAAAATAAATTTATTGCTACCCCATGATAAAACGAACTATTTACGTAGGTAATCCCCTGCATTTAAAAGTGAGTAATGAGCAGCTTGTACTCAATGTTCCCCACGCACAAGGAATGGATAAACTCGTAGGCAATACCATTCCTTTAGAAGATATAGGCATACTTATATTAGACCACAACCAAATAAGTATAACCCAGGCCGTATTACAAAAAACAGCCGCTTACAATATAGCTTTTATAGTATGTAACGAAAGCCACCACCCCGTATCAATGCAATTGCATTTAGATACCAATACCCTGCAAACCGAAAGGTTTAAACACCAAATAGAAGCCAGCCTGCCTTTAAAAAAACAGCTTTGGCAACAAACTGTAAAAACCAAAATACGTAACCAGGCCTATATTTTAAATAAATATGGTTTTGACAATGCCAGCTTGCTGCAATGGGCAAACGATGTAAACAGTGGCGATACCATGAATTTAGAAGGACGCGCAGCAGCCTTTTACTGGAAAAGTCTTTCGCCCGTATTAGCCGCCAATAAGCAGTTGTTTGTGCGCGACAGAAACGGATTGTACCCAAACAACTTGTTAAATTATGCCTATGCCATTATCAGGGCAACCGTAGCCAGGGCTTTGGTTGCCAGTGGCCTTTTGCCTACCTTGGGCATACACCATAAAAACAAATACAATGCCTATTGCCTTGCCGATGATATAATGGAGCCCTACCGCGCTTTTGCCGATGACATGGTATTTGATTTGGTATTAAAGCATCCGCAGCAAGATATTTTAAACAAAGAAATAAAAGCTCAATTACTGAGCCTGCCCGCTACCGAAATATATATTGATAAACAACGCAGTCCTTTATTGGTAGGCTTACAAAAAACCACCAGTAGTTTGGTAAAATGTTTCATGGGCGATAGCAAACGAATACTCTATCCGGAACTATTATAACAAGCACTTGCCAACTATAACCGTTCAGTTTTAAAACACCCTGTTTCACCAATTGGGTGTTACGGTGGCGGGCAGCTTACAGCCAATAACAACAAAAACAATGAACCGCTTAAACGAATACAGAATTATGTGGGTATTGATATTTTTTGATTTACCAACCGAAACTACGGAAGAAAAAAAGATTGCAGCTAAGTTTCGCAAGGAAATTATGCAGGATGGTTTTACCATGTTTCAGTTTAGTATATATTTAAGGCATTGCCCCAGCCGAGAAAATGCCGAAGTACACATAAAACGCACCAAGGAAAAGCTACCCGGCAAAGGCCATATAGGCATACTCTGCATTACCGATAAACAATTTGGTTTAATGGAGATATTTTACGGCAAAAAAATACAAGAAACACAAACACCTTACCAGCAGTTAGAGCTGTTTTAGGTTATGATGCCTTTATTTTTATACTAAAACCTGCTCCCTTTAAAAGAAAAGTAATTCTATTTGTTTAAAATGGCTCTCTTTTTATTCAAAATGCTTCTCTGTTTGTAACAAATGTTCTTCCGGTTATAACAAATGCTTCTTTATTTATTTAAAATACTTCTCTGCTTATAACAAAAGCTTCTCCTTTTGCGTAAAACACTCCTCTTTTTGTTTAAAATGCTTGACTATTTATTTAAAAAGCTTTGCTGCTTATAACAAAAGCTTCTCTACTCGTTTAAAATGTGTCTCTGCTTATTCAAAAAGCCTGTTTTTTTGTTATAAATACGTCTCTGCTTGTAACAAAAGTTTCTCTGTTTGTTTGCAAATAGATACTGACTGGAAAAATTTGTAAATAGGGGTAAAAGTACCTTATGAATATTTGTAGGTTTATTAGTTTGTTTCTAATAAACCATTTCAATGCGCTGTTAAATGAAGTAAGTAACAGTATTTGATAAAAATTAAGTTAAGTAGATGAAAGGATTTGGGACATGAAAAAGGCGAGTTGCCCCGCCTTAAATGTTTTCACAACGGAATAATCCTTATTGTGATTTGCTTCAAATTATATTGCAATAGTATGAATTAAAACTTTAATTGCAAATAGCTAAAACTTATAAATATGAAAAAGATACTTGGACTTGACCTAGGAACCACTTCCATAGGTTGGGCTTATATACAAGAAAGTGAAAACAATTCCGCAATTATTGATTTAGGTGTTAGAATTATTCCTTTAACCACGGATGAAAAAAATGAATTTAGTGCCGGAAATGCTATTAGTAAAAACCAAGGGCGAACTACTAAACGAACTCAACGTAAGGGGTATGATAGGTATCAATTAAGAAGGCATAATTTAACTGAAGTATTAACAGAATTGGATATGTTGCCTGATGAAAGTTATTTTAAGCTAAATGCTTTAGACTTATATAGCCTAAGAAATAAAGCGTTAAATGAGCAAATTTCATTAAAAGCACTGGGTAGAATATTATTACATTTAAATCAAAAAAGGGGATATAAAAGTAGTTTAAAAGAAGAGAATGCTAATAGCAAGAAAGAAGGTGATTATGTTGCCGCTGTTAAAGGGCGATACAGTACAATAAAGGAATTGGATTTAACCATTGGTCAGTATTTTTATAATGGTTTAAAAACCGATATTCATTATAGAATAAAAGAACAGATTTTTCCAAGAGAAGCTTATTTAGAAGAGTTTGAATTGATTTGGGATAAGCAAAAATCTTATTATACAGAACTGTTAACAAATGAGTATAAAGATAAAATAAGAGATGAAATAATATTTTATCAACGACCCTTAAAATCGCAGAAAGATTTAGTATCAGTTTGTGAATTTGAAGGTAAGTTTAGAAAAAACAAACAAGGTAAATCAGTTTTCGTTGGTCCTAAAGTAGCTCCGCGTAGTTCTCCTTTGTTTCAGGTGTCTAAAATTTGGGAGAGTATAAATGCGATAAAACTCAAAGGTAAAAGAGGGCAGGAATATGAAATTACTTTGACTCAAAAACAAGACTTGTTTAACTATTTAGATAATAATGAAAAGTTGAGTGAGGCTGAATTATTTAAAATTTTAAATTTAAATAGAGCAGATGGATTTGCTGGCAACTCTATGACTAAATATGGAATAAAAGGAAATGAAACTAAGATTGCCATTAGTAAAATAATAAAAGGACTACCTAATGCCAAGAATATTTTACAATTTGAATTAAAAGAAAATACAAAGTACGTAGATTATAGTACAGGAGAAGAAGTTGAAAGATTAATGATTGATGCAACTTTTGAACAAGAGCCTTTGTATCAATTATGGCATTGTATATACAGTATTAATAACGATGTTGATTTAATAAAAACACTTGAAAATAAATTTAATATTCCAAATAATGAAGCTAAACAATTAGCTAAATTAGATTTTGCCAAGCAAGGTTTTAGTGGGAAAAGTGCCAAAGTAATACGCAAGACATTGCCTTTTTTACAAAGTGGTTTTGTTTACAGTTATGCTATGGAGTACGCAGGCTTTAATCATTCTAATTCACTAACAAAGGCAGAAAATGAAGCAAGGGTTTTATTAGATAAACTACCTCAACTTCAGAAAAATAGTTTACGTCAACCCGTAGTTGAAAAAATACTTAACCAAATGGTTAATGTGGTTAATGCTGTTATAATGGAGTATGGTAAACCCGATGAAATTAGAGTAGAGCTGGCTAGGGAATTAAAATCAAGTAAAGATGAAAGGAATACAGCTGATAAGAACAATAGAGCGAGGGAAGTTGATAATAAAAAAATAGCAGACAGATTAGAAAAAGATTATGGTATTAAAGCCAATAAGCGTAATATAGATAAGTATAAAATGTATATGGAGGTAGATGGAATATCTTTATATACAGGTAAAACTATAGACCTGGCTACTTTTTTAAGAGGTGAGCAAGTAGATGTAGAACATATATTGCCTAAATCAAGAATTTTTGATGATTCACTACAAAATAAAACTATTTGTGAACAGCAAGAAAACAGAAATAAAGGAAACATGACTGCTTACGACTATATGCAAACCAAATCAGAGAGTGAGTTTAATGATTATATAGAAAGGGTTGAAGCCTTGTTTAAACTTAGAAAAATATCAAAAGCTAAAAGAGATAAATTACTAACACCAGCTGCCAAAATACCAAATGATTTTATAGAAAGACAGTTACGCCAAACACAATACATTGCAAGAAAATCAACTGAATTATTAAAAGAAGTTTGTTTTAATGTGCATGCCACAAGCGGACAAGTAACAGATTATTTAAGACATCAATGGGGTTGGGATGAAGTATTAATGAACTTGAAAATTGAAATGTATAAATCGAAGGGTTACACGGATTTGATTGAAACATATGAAATAAAAGATAACGGACAATTAAAAATTAAAGAAAGAATTAAGGGTTGGACTAAACGAGATGACCATAGACATCATGCCATTGATGCTTTAACGATTGCATGTACAAAACAGGGGATTATTCAACGTTTAAATAAACTCAATCAAGAGGTATTAAAGCGGGAAGGAGAAACACAAACAGATGCGCTAAAATCTGAAGTTAAATTAAAAGACTTTATTATTAGCCAAAAACCTTTTACATCTAAACAAGTAGCAGAAAAGATTACAAATACTTTAGTTTCATTTAAAGCAGGTAAAAAGGCCGCCTCTACTGGTACAAGAAAAGTAAAAGTAAATGGTAAGAAACAAATAGTTCAAAAAGGAATTATTATTCCACGAGGTGCTTTAAGCGAAGAAAGTATATATGGTAAAATTAAAACCATTGAAAAAAATGTACCTATTAATAAATTATTTGACAATCCTGATTTGATAGTGAAGCAAAGAATTAAAATGTTAATTTATGAAAGACTAAATGAATATAATGGCGATGCCAAAAAAGCCATTGCATCAATTAAAAAAATACCTATTGTATTAGATGAAAAGTTGCAAATAAATTTAGCATATGCAAGTGTGTATAAAGAAGAGTTTGTCATAAAGTATAATGTAAACACAATTCAGCAAAAGGACTTACCATTTGTGGTAGATGAAAAGGTAAAAGAAATACTTACTTTAAGATTGGCTAAACACAGTAATAATCACAAAGAAGCATTTAAAGATTTAGAGGCCAATCCTGTTTGGTTTAATCAAGAAAAAGGAATAAAAATAAAAACGGTTCGTTTAAAAACAGGCTTAGGTAATTTAATTCCGTTGCATGCTCGTACCAATGGTAAAACGCATGGAATTACAAAGGAAAGTAACGAGTTGATTGACTATGTGAAGCCAGGCAATAATCACCACGTTTCAATATTTGAAGATGAAACTGGAAAGTATTATGATATAATGACAACCTTTTGGGAGGCAGTAGAGAGGAAAAAACAGGGATTGCAAGTTATAAGAACAGAACATCCAAATGCATATAAGTTTGTAATGAGTTTACAACAAAATGAAATGGTAACTTATAATACGCTAGAGAATATAAATGAACCAATCAGTAGTAAATTATATAGAGTTCAAAAAATATCAAAAAGGACAAATGGTTCAATTGATATTGTTTTTCGACATCATTTAGAAACAAATCTAATAGATGATGATTTATCAAAAAAGACAAGAAGATTCATTAACCTTCAAAGTTTAGAACCACTAAAACTATTCTCTAAAGTTAGGTTGAACTTGATAGGCAGTATAATTTAATTCTGTTCTTTCGGATATTGCTTACATTTTTGCTCTCACCTTTCTTATTTGGCCGCTAAGTTGTGATTTGCTTTCAAATATTGTTCTTTCGAATATTGCTTACATTCAACTTCTTTACTGATTTTTGGTTTTATACGTTGTGATTTGCTTTCCAAATCCGAAGGGCCGTGAGTAAAAGCCTCAGGAGGATTCATTGATGCCAATAAAAACAATTAAATGAATCAATAAACTTGTTCTTTCGAATATTGCTTACATTGACAAGTTTAAAAATGTTTCCTGTTCTGATGTTGTGATTTGCTTTCAATTATTGTTCTTTCGAATATTGCTTACATTA
>CAYTWI010000120.1:0-10831 GCA_964442045.1 uncultured Bifidobacterium sp. | reverse complement strand
TAGTAGCAGAAATGGCTGATGAAGCAAGTAATATTAGTAATGATCCAAGGTTCCAGTCAATTATAGCAAACATTCAAAATCAAGTAAACGATTACCATAATCAACCTTTCAGTTATATACGAAGTTCGCTTCAATAATAGTTTGCCATAGCATAAGTATGAAATACTATTTATGCTATGGCATTCATTTCGTTTATTCTAAATACTTAAACTTAATATTCAAGAATTAATTACGTTTGTTATAAACTTTGGTTGCCAATTATAAATGAAAGCAAAAGCATCATATATTTTCCTAATGCTTATAATAGTACTATCAGGCTGCACAAGCAATATGCCTGTTCAGCATGGTAGTTTAACAGGTACTTTTAACGACAAAGAATTAACTTACTGGGAACACTTTAGTTTATTTTATATACAAGGCAAACACCGCTCTGCCAACCATACTTTAACCCTCCATAACGATTCTACCTTTAGCTTAACATCGTGTTACAATACCGTTACAGGTGCCTGGAAAAATACTGGCGACAGCTTGTTTTTATTATGCCAGAATAATGTTTGGAATACCGATAGCTTACAACAAACCAAAGCCCCTATACCTTGTATGGATAAATGGATTGCATTCCATATAATAAACAAGGGGCGTTTACAGTTGAAACTGGAAACCACCACCCAACCCAATTCAAGCGACAGGGAAATAAAAAGCGTATTGTGGCTGGAGAAAGAAAATTAAGTCAACCCAAACATGAGCCTCCAACTGGCAAACATTACATGTCAAGACAAGAACATTACATGTCAACTCAAGAACATTACATCTCAACACAAGAACATCACATTGCAAGACAATAACATTACCCTTCAACAGGCAAACATTACATTTCAACACAATAACATCACTCGTCAAGACAATAACATGACATTTCAACACAATAACATTACCCACCAACACAATAACATTGCATTGCAACACAAGAACATCACCCTCCAACACTCAAACATCACATCTCAACACAAGAACATTGCATTGCAACACCCCAACATTACATTTTAACCCCAAAACCACATTAAACCCTTTTAATATTTGTAGTATAAATACCCTTTTTTAGTAGTATAAATACTCTTTTTTCTGACCAAGTAGTTCCGTTAAAAACACCCCTTTGGCTTTTATTTATTTTATTTTCAATTATTTAAAGTCCGTTTATTAAATAAAACTCCTTAAGCCGCCAAACCGCAGCCAAGCAAGCCCTTGTTTGTAAATATTTTTATAAATAGGTTTGAGTGTAATATATCGACAATATACTTATTAATTAAAAGTATTTTAGAATTATGAATTTTACCGTTTACTATTTTAATCCCGATAGGGCAAAAACTTTCAAAGACATTTATCTTGAAAATAAAGTTAATGAGGCTAATGGTTTTCAACAACTAACAAGTGACAAATCAAATCCTGATGATTTTAACATCCTTGCTTTTTTACAATCCAATAAACAAAAACAACCACCATGGGTTTCATTTGTAAACCAACATTTCACTTTAGACAAAATTCAAAATGTAACCAATTCGCTAATTTTACTTATTGAAGTTACTGCTTATACAAAGAAGCATTTTTTTGCAATTGTTGGCGGTCAAGGACATTTCTATCTTAATAAAACAATACTACAAAATGATTTCGGTTTACGAGTTGTTCTTAACACAATTGACCCGAACAAAATAGGAATATTTGATTCCAAAAATTTTAATGCAAATCAAAAACAACAAAGAATAACATTTTCAAAAGGAAATTCTATTCAAGAATTTGAGTTTAATGAGAATGAAGAACTACTTAGCTTAATGTCTGGCAAACCGCTTGACAGAAATTTTGCTTCAAGAATTTCCGGTGCAGACTCCTTACATATTTCATCTGACTTAGTATTTAGTAATCTAGGTAAAAAGTGTTTGTATTTTCTCAAACAGTTCCGCTCAAACGAATATAAAAAAACTTTTCCATTTGTAGATAAGTTCAAACCTATCGATGACAAAACATTAATAGACGAATTAAATGAGAAACTAAAAGACTATATAACTACAAAAGAAACAGATGCAATCTCTTTAAGTTTCCCAACAATTGACGACTTAAATTTATCTCACCAATTTGAATATAGAGTAGGTGCCACAGTTTTGCAAAGCGAAGAATTTGAAGTTGAAAAAGTTTATGAGTTAATTGATAAAGACAAACCAATAAATATAACATTTAGTTATTTGAGTAGGATTAAAATAATTACAGTTGACGGAAATAATGATTTTATAAATTCATTTGAATTACCAGATATTATAACATTTGAATTAAAGAACTTCAGAAGTAATACTTATGTTCTTACTAATACACATTGGTATAAAATAGACAAAAAATATACTATACAAATAGACAAAGAATTTGAAAATATTGAAGTAATTAAAATTCCATCATACTTACCTAAAATTAAAAAGAATGAAAGTGAAGGAGACTACAATAGTCGACTTGATGATACTGAATTTTGTATTTATGACAAAAAATTATTTACGGGCCCAACAACAACAAGTAAAGTTGAAATTTGTGATGCTTTTTATAAAAAATACAACCATTTGATTTGTGTAAAAAAACTAAGTGGTTCCGCGACATTGAGTCATTTATTTGCCCAAGGTAGTGTTTCCATTCAATTACTATCGGAATACGATAAATATAGAAAATTCTTTTGTGATAAAAACAATGAATATTTCAAGACAAAAGAATTTAAAGTAGCCAAACTAAATGTTTCTGATTACAAACTTGTTTACGCAATTGCAACTGGCCGAAGTGGTGACTTAAAAGACTTAATTCCTTTCTTTAGTAAAATAAACTTGCTAACGCATATAAGAGCAATTAAAATTAGAGGTGCAAAAACTGCTATTTACAAAATAGAAGAATTATAAAAATTTTCAGCAACATAAATAACAATAGAATTATGAGAATTAGCATAGCCTATCCATATAGTTAGCGAAAGTCTCTATACATAATATTAAGTGTATTGTCTTTGGTATGATATTTAACACTTTTTCTTATTTGAAATAGCTAGTTTATTGCTTATTCTCTGATTCAGACTACGCATGGTTAATAGATTTCGGAGTTACGTTCTATTAACCCTATTTTAAAGGCTTTTTTATTAAAGTGTCTAAATGATGAACACTATTTTGCCTGTTTAATAACTTTTCATATTCTAACATTTCTTTCGATAATGCTTCCATCTTTATATTGATTTGCTTATTTGAATCATCTTGCTTCTGAGTATACTTATATTGATTCCATTGAACTAGGATGCCCAAAAATGTCAAAATAATGATTATATATAATCCTATTTTTTGATGTTTATTCAAGTGTATTACAGATTTATTTGTTTCGATTGTTGATGCAATAAGCTGTGTTGTTAGTCTTGTTGTATCTAAAGATGTTAAATAATCAAGCCCCTTTATGGTGAGCTTTGCTTTTGGTGGGCGACTTACGATGAATTCTTTTTTGTTAG
Source organism: uncultured Bifidobacterium sp. (assembly GCA_964442045.1). Taxonomy (GTDB): domain Bacteria; phylum Bacteroidota; class Bacteroidia; order UKL13-3; family UKL13-3; genus JAAFJM01. The sequence continues at coordinate 7,320 of CAYTWI010000120.1, read as the reverse complement.
TTAATGAATTTAATCTAAAACCAGCAGAAACTCCTTCAAATGGCTCGTATTCAATCCAATTAAGTTCCTTTAGTTCTTTAAGTATATTACTTAAGGTTAATCGCTTTTCAATATTTTCTTTCTCAAAATTGTCGTTTAAGCAGTACTTATCTGTAATATGACTAATGTCAACATAAATAAAACAGTGCTGTAGTAAGTATTGCAATAGTTCATTCTTGAAATCCTTTATATCTTTCATAGGGAGCAGTTTTTTAATTACTTAATATAGCGAATATATGTTTTAAATATAATAGCAAAACTAAAACAATATTTGAAAATGATTAAATCAAGTTCCGTTAAAAGCTATAATCCATAACTATGACAAAACAGCTTACGGATTATTACTTACCGCACACACCAAGCCACCCTATCCATAGAGTTAACAAAGCGCTCCATGTATGAAAAACAATGTTTCCAACACGCGCTTAACAAAAGTTAGAAACCCTTGTTGGAATATATTTTTTTATTAGGTTTGGCAACAGAAAAGTTCATTAAGCAACATAATATTTGGTGCCCTGAACCTGAAAAATAGTATCCCTAGCATGCCAATAATTACAACCAGAAGACATCCTTTTAAATTTTATGCAGCCTTATTATTTATCTCCCTGCTTCTTTTTGGAATAGGCTCACTTATACTGTTTACGGGTATTAACATTTTACAAAAAGGCCAACCTGCCACCAAAGACTATTTTATGTCTTTATTTGGCCTTGCTTTTTATTTGTTAGCCTTTTTTACGGTATATGCTTATTGGAAAAATACACCCCATGTAATTATTGATAACTATACCATTAAAATAGGTGACCGAACCATTGATATCAAAAATATAAAAGATGTTGCACTGACAGGTAAAATGCCTTTTCGTTTTATTTTAAATTATCCAATGGAAGGTACAGCCCTCCTGTTGGCTGACGATACAGAGATATTTTTATTTGACGATATGTATGCCAACAGTTCGGAAATAAAACTATTCCTGCAGCAAGTGGTACTAAACAAACAAGAATATAAGCCGGCTTTAACAAGCAACATAAGCAAAGATTCCATTTACATTGAAAATGAAGAAACATTTAAAGGAAATCAATTTACTAGTTTTAGGGGCCTTTCGCTTTGGGGACTTATCGGATTTCTTACATTTACCTTATTCGATAGCTGGGAACATCCACCTATGTTACAATTAGTAACCTTAATAGTATTTGGCATTTTTTGGTTCGTGTTACATGGCTGGCTCATGCACTACTTTGGATTGACAACAGACTACTTAATAGTCAGGAACCATATTTTTATATGGAAGATGAAAATTTATCGTTTATCAGACATCAAAGAAGTTGTTTATGAAACACAAGGTAAACAACCAAACTGTATGAGAATAATAACAAAAGACTTTAGAAATAAACTTTACCCCGCAGGAACTTTAAGAAACAAAACCTGGCTTTACTTAAAAATGAAGTTAGAGGCAAAAGGAGTAGCTGTAAGAAATGAATGTATATCATAACCTTTATTCCCTCACTGATGCCAGCGTCAGCTCGTTCTCAAAAACAAATAAATACACGTAACATTATAGTTTAGCAGTAAAACAATGATAACAAAGGAAAGAAAAATTTTTTGGCTATTAAATCTGGCTCAATACATAAGCCTTTTATTGGTCGACTATATTTACATGTCGTACTACAAAGGTTTGATAAGAATAATCATTCACATTATCTTTTCATTGACAGCATACCCCATTTTGTTAGCTGCACTCATCAATTTATTAATAGCACTGATTCCATTTAACCCTAAAAGTTATAAAGTAAGGTGGAAGGAATCTTTTGTTTATACCTTATTCGGCATTTTGTTTTTCTTTTTAACAGGAAACTTAGCTTACATAGTTACGCATTAATCACAAAAACTATCCGTAGCGTTAGCGAAACGCTCTACGGATTATAAATACCGCACACACCAAGCCATTTGTTTATTTGTGTTATTTATTGTTTTTTTAACGCATGAATACACGCTTAGCCCGTTTATGTTTACTTATTTTACTTGGCTGCTTCAGCCAGGCCCAAAGTCAGACCTACCGCAGTGCCGATAACCCCTACTACTGGAAAAATAAAATGCCTTTTACGGGCTACTGGCAACAGGATGTACATTATAAAATTAAAGCCAATATAAACGATGCCACCGATGTAGTGGATGGCCAAGAAGAGTTAACCTATTACAATAACTCGCCCGACACCTTGCGCTTTGTGTATTTCCATTTATACCAGAATGCATTTACCAAAGGGGCTTACCTGGAAAACCTGAACCTAGCCAATAACTTTAAACAACGTTTTGGCAAATACGAAGCCGCAGGTAAAGGCACGGAAATAGCCAGTGTAAACATTGGTGGCAGTGCTGCCAAAATTGAATTTATTGACAATACCATTATGAAGGTGAATTTAAACGAGCCTTTATTACCTAATTCATCGGTCAGCTTTGCTATACAGTTTAAAACCTATTTTGACGATGGGGGCAACCAGCGCAGACGTATGAAACTGTACAAAGACCGTTGGGGAAACAAACATTACAATGGCGTACACTGGTATCCGCGTATATGTGTATACGACCGTAAATTTGGCTGGGAAACAGACCAGCATTTAGGCAAGGAGTTTTATGGCGATTTTGGTGAATACGATGTAGAACTTACTTTTCCGAATAACTATATAATGGATGGCACTGGCGAGCTGCAAAACGAAAGCGAGGTATTGCCGGCCGACTTACGCGCTAAACTGGATATTAAAAACTTTGAGAAAAAGCCCTGGGAATCGGCACCTGATACTACTTTAATTAAACGTGACGGAAGCACCAAAACATGGAAATTCCATTCTATTAACACCCACGATTTTGCCTGGACAGCCGACCCTACTTACCGTTTAGGCGAAGTAAAACTTACGCTTAAAAAAGACAATAACCGCACCGTGCGTTGTATTGCGTTGGTACAGGAACCCCATGCCAGCGGCTGGCAGGATGCAGCCTGGTTCTGCGCTAAAATAGTAGAGCTTTACAGTAACGATATAGGCATATATGCATACCCTAAAATGATAGTAGCCGATGCGGCTGACGGTATGGAATACCCCATGATAACTTTAGATGGCGGACGCAGCCCGAGTTATTACGGTTTGTTTGCACATGAAATAGGCCACAACTGGTTTTTTGGTATGGTGGGTAATAATGAAACTTATCGTGCCAGTTTAGATGAAGGTTTTACCCAGTTTTTAACGCATTGGAGCATGAGCAGGTTAACGCAGGAACAGCCGGTGGTGAATACCAAAAACCAATGGATAAAAAAATACTATCGCCCTATGCCCCTGCTTGACCAAAATGTGTATTTAGGTTATATACGCGATGCCATGAACGATGACGACCCGCCTTTAAACACCCATAGCGATGACTTTAACGGTGCTTTGAACCATGGCGGAGGTTATGGCAATGTGTATTACAAAACGGCTACCATGTTATATAATTTGCAATATGTATTAGGCGAAAAATTATTCTTAGAAGCCATGCAACATTATTTTAACCAATGGAAAATGGCCCACCCCTATTTTGAAGATTTCAGAACGAGTATTATACAATATACCAAAACGGATTTAAACTGGTTTTTTGACCAATGGCTGGAAACGAGTAAACATATAGATTACAGTATTGAAAAAGTAAAAGATAATAAGAACGGGCAGTATGCGATTACTTTTAAACGCAATGGCAGTATGCAAATGCCTGTAGATTTTACGGTATATACCCACCCGACAAAAGATACTGCCTGGAAATACAACCAAAAATATACCATACCCAATACTTATTACAATAAACCGGGTGATGCCATTACACTACCGGCCTGGAAAGGTTGGGGCTTGTTAAACCAAACTTATACGGCCAATATTCAATTACCGGCAGGTGCTAAACTGCACAATGTAATCATTGACCCCACCTATCGTTTAGCCGACATTAACCAGTTAAACAACAGCTACAAAAAACCCATTCTGTTTACTTTTGATTATATGTTCCGTAATCCGCCTGACAGGAAACACTATATACTGAGATGGCGTCCTGATGTTTGGTACAACAACTACGATGGTGTAAAAGCAGGTATTCACTTTAACGGACATTACATGCAACAAAAACATGTATTTAAATTTACGGCCTGGTACAATACCAAATTGGGTACTAACTATAATGGCATTGATTACCAAACAAGCAGTGAAATATATCCTGTTCATTACAACTTAAGCTACCAGCACCGCATAGCCCGATTAACGGACCTGCAAATACAATCGCGCGTGTTGGATGGTTTGGTATTGAATAAAATTGGCGTTGAAAAAACAAAAGGCAGTTGGGTATATAAACTGAACGTAAAAAGCATGCGCAGGGTTCAGTTATATTACTTGCCAGGCTATACCGGCTACTATGCAAACGGTTTTAATATCTATCCAAACCTTTCATCGTACGACCAATGGAATAATACTTTAAACCTGGAGCTGGATAAATATTATGGCAATGCAATAGGCAACGGTAAAATAACCGTGGGTTTACGCAGCAGCACCATTTACTCCGACTTTGATTATGCGGCTTTATACTTAAACATAGTGCAAACCAAAAACCTGCATCAGTTTGAATTGCGCACGCGTTTACATGCGGAATACATTACAGGTACTCATATTGCCCCTGAATCGCAATTGTATTTGGCAGGAGCTAATCCGGAAGAAATGGTTGAAAATAAATATACCCGTTCGGCAGGTATAGTACCTGCTTCGTGGGCTTCGTATGGCGACAACTACAACCACTTTCAGGCAGGAGGCGGATTAAACATAAGAGGTTATGCGGGGTATTACACACCTGTTAACGACAACAACAAACAGTATTTATTATACAGCGGTAACAAAGGTGCAGCCATTAATATGGAGTTGGATTTTGATAATTATATACGCTTTAAACCACGCCTGTTAAATAACTTCCATATGGATATGTATTTGTTTGGCGATGCAGGTATTTTACAGCAAAATACGGTTAGCACCAACTTAATGGCAAGCGCAGGACCGGGACTTGCTTTAACCGTTAAACGCTGGGCTTATTTTGATGAGTTAAAACCATTAACCATTCGTTTTGATATGCCGGTGTACCTGAGCAATACTCCTTTTGTAGATCAGGAAAACTTTCAGTTCAGGTGGCTGATAGGTGTTAACAGAAGTTTTTAAGATGAGTGGTGGTTGGTTGGGAGACACAACCACGGACAACAAGGGTTTAGTTAGTCAGAAAAGACAAACACGGACATTGTGCTTGTCACAAATGAACAATCAGTATAACTATCGTCTATTGTCTATCAACTAGAAACTACTCCTTTAGCTTACTATCTATCATAATAGTTACCGGTCCATCGTTGGTTAAGCTGATTTGCATATCGGCACCAAACACCCCTGTAGCTATTGGTTGGTTTGTTAATTGGTTTAAAGTGGCAATCATTTTTTCGTATAGCGGAATGGCTATATCGGGCTTGCTCGCTTTAATGTAAGAAGGTCGGTTTCCTTTTTTGGTAGAAGCAAAAAGGGTAAACTGACTTACCAATAGTATTTCCTTTTTAGCATCGAGTAATGATACATTCATGACCCCGTTTTCATCGTTGAAAATACGGAGGTTTACTATTTTTTGTGCCAGCCAGTTCAGGTCTTCCTCGGTATCGCTGTCTTCTATACCCAATAAAACCAGTAAGCCGTTTCCTATACTCGAAAATACGTTGTTATTAATACTTACACTGGCTGAAGTTACTCGTTGAATAATAATGCGCATGGAGTATTTGTTTTAGTTAAAAACGTCTTCATTAGCCATAATGCTCAAATAGCTCTGGTAGCGCTCGGCAGGAATAATGCCTTCCTCTATGGCTTTTAATACCGCACACTGCGGCTCGTTCATATGCTGGCAATTGTTAAACTTACACTGGCCAATAAAAGGTTTCATTTCTTTAAAATAATGCGATAGCTCGGCATTGTTTAAATCAACCACCCCAAACTCTCTTATGCCCGGGGTATCTATTATATAACCACCAAAACTTAAGGGATGCATTTGTGCAAAAGTAGTCGTGTGTTGCCCGGTAAAGCTTGACTTGGATATAGCGCCTGTTTTTAAATTTAAATCGGGCTCAATGGCATTTAATAAGGAGGATTTCCCTACGCCTGAATGGCCGGCTACCAGCGTAGTTTTATCTTTTAAAAATGCCTTTACTTCCTCCAGTCCAATATTATCGTTTACTGAAGTTTTAATATACGGATACCCTACTTTCTCATGGTACAAATCAATGGTATCCTGCAATACACCTTCCAGTCCATCGGTACATAAATCAACCTTGTTAAATACAATGGTGGTTGGAATATGATAGGCTTCCGCAGTAACCAGAAACCTGTCAATAAAACCCAGCGAAGTAGTAGGAAAAGCAATGGTAACCATTAGCAATGCCTGATCAATATTACTGGCTATAATATGGGTTTGTTTGGACAGGTTACTGGCCTTGCGGATAATATAATTTTTGCGGGGTTCAATGGCATGGATAACACCATTTTCGCTATTGGGTTCCAGTTCAAATTTTACTTTATCGCCTACGGTAATAGGGTTGGTATGTTTAACCCCTTCTAACCTGAACTTACCTTTTAAACGGCAATTCACAATTTGCCTGTCGGGTTTCATTACCTCGTACCAACTACCTGTAGATTTTACAACAATTCCGTCCATTAACTTTTAATTGAAAAACCCAGGTAAGCAAAACCAATACAAACCACATTGCTTAATAAAATATACGTAAATGCCTGCTTAATCAGTTGCTGCTTAAACATCAATACAATTTCAAACGAAAAAGCAGAGTAAGTGGTAAAACCGCCTAAAACACCCACAATAAGGAGCAGCTTTATGTCGTTAAAGTTTCCGTTATTCATGAATAAAGCATAGCACAGGCCTATGCAAAAACAACCAATTGCATTCACCAAAAAGGTGTTTACGGGGAAATGAATATGGGTATAATCTTTCAGTAAAACTGAAAAAAAATACCGCAACACCGCACCCAATGCACCACCTAAAGCCACTAATACAATTGATTTCATGTCGGGCAAATATAAGCGAATTATTATCAGCGCAAATACCCTGTATTTTATACAAGCTTATCCCCCTCCACTGCTTATTCAACTCCTTCGGAGTTGCCTGCTTTGGCTCTGGCTTACGCTATTATTGCTTATAACCCTGCATTCTATGCAGGGTTATTCAAATTCAACTCCTTCGGAGTTGGG
>CAYTWI010000119.1:0-10971 GCA_964442045.1 uncultured Bifidobacterium sp. | reverse complement strand
ATATTTGCGTACCTAAAAACAATGTCGAAAAGAGTTATTTATATAAGTATTGCTTTAATGAGTATAGCACTGCTGAGTGTAGTGGTATTTCAGGTAATATGGTTTAACAATGCACTGGCACTGAAAAACAAACTGTACGAGCAAAATGTATTGAGCGGCATGCAGGAAACCATTGTTGAAATAGAAAATAAAGAAGCCGCTCGTTTTGTCAATAATAAACTGATGCTGGTAGAGGCCACACCTGATAAGGTATCGCCCATAAGCATACCTTATAAAGTACCCGATAAGCCACGCAAAAAGTTAGTACGCAAAAGCAAGGATGACTTTAAGTACACCGTTATAAACCAAACCATGAGTTACTCTTTCGACTCATCAACCGAAGGAGAACAGACAGATAAAACCATTATTAAAATTGATACCCACACGCTTGACTCCAATATGTTTGCTATGGGAAGGGACAGGAAACACTTGTCTATTGACTCTCTGATAAATTCTGTACTTGTTGCTAATCCGATAACATCTGTCAGCAAAAAAGTATTTACTTATAGTTATACCGATACCGATAAAAAAGATACTTTAATCAGGCAGCAAAAAGAAGAAACAGCTTCGCGCCATAAAATAGAGTTTGTAATAGATAAACTAGCCCAGGAGTTTGTGCAAAGCAAGCACCGTTTAGAAGACCGTGTACCTGCTGATACCATTAAAAAACTATTGCTTAAAAACTTAGCAGGTAAAAGTATAACCGATAGTTTTATGTTTTGCGTAAAACGCGATACGCTTACAAAAACAGCTATTGACAGCCTGGGTATAAGCGCTTATGAAATGGCTCTTTTCCCGCACGACATTAACAAAACCAATATGGTATTGCAGGTGGCTATACCCCATAAAGAAGAATATGTAATAAAAAGTATGGGTTGGCACTTAATGGGTTCCGTAAGTTTTACGCTGCTTATCATTGCCACTTTTGCCTATAGCATTTATATTATGCTCAGGCAGAAAAAACTAGCCGATGTAAAAAACGATTTTATCAATAACATGACCCACGAGTTTAAAACACCTATTGCTACCATATCGTTGGCCGTAAGTACTATTGAACAAAACCTACAGGCTAATAATGAACTGCCTGTAGGGCAATACCTGGAAGCCATAAAGGAAGAGAATATACGTATGCACAAACAGGTAGAAAGTGTATTGCAACTGGCACTCAGCAGCGAAAAACATTTTGAGCCTAAACTAACTGCCTGCAATTTGCATGCTTTAATAAGCGAAATAAGCAATACCTATACTTTAATAGCACTCACTACCCAACATACTATTTGTTTGGAGTTAAATGCCAATAAGTATATGGTAGAAGCCGAAGTATTTTATTTACAACATGCCATTACCAATGTGTTAGATAATGCACTTAAATACTCAGCCAATGGCAGCAAAGTAACCATACAAACATACAATGAGCAAGATATGGTTTGTATAAAAATAATAGACCAAGGCATTGGCATGAAACAGCACGACAAGAAAAATATATTCAGGAAATTTTACCGGGTGCAAACAGGTAATATACATAATGTAAAAGGTTTTGGTATAGGCTTAAGCTATACACAAAATATAATACAGGCACATAAAGGCTTTATAGAAGTAGAGAGTGAGTTTGGTAAAGGCACCAGCTTTATTATTAAACTAAAAACAACAGCATAGCAACAGGTTACACATGAATAAAAAGCATTTACTGTTAGTAGAAGACGATAAAAACTTTGGAATGGTTTTAAAAGATTATTTGCTTTTAAATGGCTATGAAGTAACCCATGTGGTTGATGGCGAACTGGCTTTGGAAGCATTGGGTACGCAACATTTCGACCTTTGTATTTTTGATGTAATGATGCCTAAAAAGGATGGCTTTACTTTGGCTAAAATGGCCAAACAAAAGCTGCTTACTATGCCCTTTGTATTTTTAACTGCTAAAAGTTTAAAAGAAGATATTATACAAGGTTACCAGTTAGGTGCTGACGACTATATAGTAAAACCATTTGATTCGGAAGTATTATTACATAAGCTGAAAGTAATTTTAAAACGCCCTGTGCTTGAAGATACCAACAGTTTGGTGGTACAAATAGGAACAGCGGTATTGAATAAATCTATCCGTTTGCTTACTGTAAATAACAAGGAATATAACTTATCGCCCAAGGAATGCGATTTGTTATGCCTGTTGTATGAGCATAAAAATGGCATTATGCCGCGTACTCTGGCACTTAAAAAAATATGGCAGGAAGATAACTACTTTACCGGCCGCAGTATGGATGTATACATTACCAAACTCAGAAAATACTTACAGGCAGATACCACCATAAGCATTAATAATCTGCACGGAACGGGCTATGCCCTTATGATAAATAGTTAGGCTTAAGCTTATTTAAAGTCGCTTAACTGTTTCAGCACACGGCCAAAGTTAAACTGTTGCACCAGCATTAGGCTTTTATCACTATTGGTAAATGCCCAGTAACGTTCCTGGTCGCTGGTAAAAGCTTTATTGGTTACCTCATCGTATAACTGTTTGGTGTGTTTATCAATAGGTTTGTTATACAACGTTAGGCTATTAAGCTGGTTGTTGTTATCGGTTACTGTTATGGTGCAAAATGCCTGTTGCTGATGCAGGCTGTCTATTACATGTTTACTTTGGTTCTCATCGTAACCATCAAAATTAAGTTGCTTAAATGAGCCTACATAATACTTTATAAATTGAATATCGGTAACGGCTTTTGGTGTATTGTTTAAAGTGAACACTTTTGGCGCATTACTTTCTGTATTATCAACTATAAAGCCATTGCCATTCCCATAGTTTATTTCTATTTTTTTTATTTGTTCAGGAGTATAGTTAAATACCGTTCTGTCTCTCCATACCAAACTATCGCTTATAAAACGGGGAGTTAAAAAACCAAAAAAGCCGGGTACATGGGTAGCATAAGCTTTGCTTGAGCCTTCTATGAGCATATAGGTGCCATTTTGTTCAGCTGTATAACTACCAATATATACCGTTTTTACGGCATTGTTTTTTGAATAAAATTCGGCTTTTATACCTTCGGTTGCCAGGTTACCAATGGCTGTATTGTGTTCGTTTTTAGATACTGGACGCAATACTTTAATGGCTTTCATGGTTGATAGTAATAATTCCAGTTTACTGTTGTCGGCACGTTTGTTATTATTCACCAGCCAGTAACCATTTTCTTTTTTTGTTAATGTTACATTGCGTCCGTCCCGGCCTACAATAAAAATTTTATCAATACTGCTGGTATCTTCAATAGCAAAGTCTGCTATATCTTTATAGTTAATGCCCCAAGGCTTTTTATTGACTACATAATAAATAATGCCAACAGCCACTAATACGAGTATTGATATAAGAATTTTTTTGTTCATATTTTGTATGGTTTATTATTAAGCGGTATATTTTCTTTTACGGTAAAACTGGTTGCCAACAGCAAAAAGTAGTATTAAAGTAATAGGCAAGGCAATGTTAAATAACTGCCAGAATACTTTCTCTTTTTTTATCTTGGCTTTATCCAATAGGCGCAGTGTTACTTCTTTGCTTCTTACTTCTATAATGCCACTGTCGTCACATAAGTAATCAACACAGTTTAACAGGAAACGTTTGTTACCAAATTGTTGGTTGGCATACCTGTCGTAACCCAGCGGAAACACCTGTCCTTTACTTATGCTGTATTGGTTGCGGAAAACATCGCCATCAGATATTACAATCATTTTATTGTTGTCAATTTTATCTTTAAAATCAAGCTCCGGTGTTTTGGTCGCATCATATCGGTGTGCCCAGTTTGATTTAAATTCACCCTCCAGCAATACAGCCATTATTTTATTACCGCCTGTTCTGAATAACTCCGGTTCCGGTTTAAGGCGTGCTATTTGAATATCAACCCTTACAGGTGCCGGCACAGCCCTTGAGTATTGCGATGATGCCAGCAATACCGTTTTCTTGATGTTTTTGCTTGGTATGGTATCTATGCTGCTTGCAAACTGGAACCAGATAGGGTCAACACCGCGCACAATAGGATGATTACTAGTAGGAGGTACTACAGGGTAAAACATCCATGGCAATAACTTTTGTTCAGGTGTGCCATTGCGCATGCCCGATAATACAGGTATGGTATTACATTGTATGTCTTGTACAATATTGTTGTTTAAACGTACACCGTATTTAAACAATAAATCTTCTAAACCCTGGTTATAGCTTATCGATAAATACTGGGGGGAATTACGCAAGCTGTCCATATCGGCCAGTTGCGATTCAACCAACCATATAACTTTACCACCATGCATTACATACTGGTCCAGTTTAAATTTATCAAAATCGCTGAAAGGTAAAGTAGGTTTTGGAATAATAATACCTGCATACTCGTTTAGCTTTTGCGGAGGTACCATGGTCAAATCCAGGTCATCAATTTCATAAAATTGTTTAAGCTCAGCTTTGCCATCTATAATGTTCCATTTATCCAGCTCTCCATGTCCTTTTAAAAAAGCAATTTGTTTTACTGCTGCCTGGGTTACTTTACGTAAGGCATTGGCAATTTCATACTCCAGCTGTTCAATAGAAGTGTTTAAAACAGCTTCCGGTGCCTGCCCGAACTGGCCTTTTAACAAGTTAATAGGAAATTTTTTATCCCTGTAATACAAAACCGCTCCCGGTACAATTATTTTCTGGCTGAACTCATCATCTTTTTTTACCTGTATGCTGGTAGCCTGTATGCCTATTTCACTTAGCTCCTGTAATATATCGTTACCTTGTTTTTCAGTAACACCTTTAAAAGGATCAATAAATTCATACTGAATATTGTTGTTGGAATATACTTTAAACTCGTCCAGCATTTCTTTGGTAGCCTGTCTAAGCCTTTTAAATCCTGCCGGGAACTCGCCCTCTAAATATACTTTTACCAGCATACTTTCATTTACTTTAGCAGCCAGCTTTTTACTGGCAGGAGCCAGGGTAAATCTTTTTTCCTTGGTTAAATCAATCCTGAAAAAGTAATTACTCATAATAGCATTTACCAAAATGGTTATGGCTATAACTATGAGTAATTGAATATAGGTTTGTTTCTTTTTATTTATTTTAAACATAAGTATTTTTCAAAAAGAATTAAAATTTGCGCGAACTAAAAACAGTTTTAGTCGCATAAATAAATAAAATAATAAAGCTGATAAAGTAAAGTATATCACGGCTATCAATAACACCACGGCTTATACTTTCATAATGCGCATTAATACCTAAACCGGCTATTAAACTATCCCACGAACCCAGTAGTTTAAAATCGGCCAGTAAGTCAAACATGTTATAAAACAAATAGCATAAAAACATACTGAGTATAAACGATACTATTTGGTTATCGGTAACTACCGATGCAAATAAGCCTATGCTAACAAAACAGCTTGCTAAAAAAAACAAGCCAATATACGAGCCCCACGTTGCGCCAATATCAATATTACCTGTAGGTGCACCTAATTGATAAACCGTGTAGAAATATAGTAAACTGGGAATAAGCGAAAATAATACAAGTATAACACCGGCAAAATATTTGGCCATTATAATTTGTAAATCGCTAATGGGTTTAGTGGTTAACAGCTCAATGGTTCCGTTCTTTTTTTCTTCGCTGAAGCTACGCATGGTAATAGCTGATATTAGGAAAATAAATAACCACGGAGCCATACTGAATAATGTATCTAAGTTGGCATAAGCCAAATCAAACACATTGTTATCGGGCAGGACCCACATAAATAATCCTGTAGCTATTAAAAATACAATAATTACCACATAAGCAATTAATGAGCTAAGGAAACTGCGTATTTCTTTTTTTAGTATAGAGAGCATGTTGAATAGTTATAGGTTTGAATAGCTTTATGTGTATTTAACATATTTAGTTTTTAGTCAGTTTAATAGTATAAGTTACATTGTTTTGTTTGCTTGATAAGAGTAATTCCTTATTTGATAATAAATCAAGATTGAAAGAGGTAATATTAGTTTGCCCGTTAATTTTTAAAACAATACAAGTAGCTTTCAGTACATTGTTTTCATAACTCCAGCTACCACTTACGGTGGTAAAAGTGGTATTGACTAAACTACAAGTTTTATCTGATTGAAAAAAAACACTGCTGCCTACTGTAGGCTGAAAAAGTGTACTGTTGGTATAGCTAACCATCCATTTACCGGTAAGTAAATCAGTATTCACATTGTTTTTAGCTACATCCGAAAAGTTTTCTTTTTGGCAAGCCAGTAACATAATGCTTATGCATAATATCAAAACTCTTTTTACCATAAATAAACGCCCCAATTAAAACCAATTAACCATTTTCTTTCATTCAAAGGTTCAGGCACCCCCAACGATTGATTTCTTACACTGATTTGTAAAGACCAGTTTTTCCTGTTTAAAATACCTACACCTATGTTTAAGTAATAATTTGTTTTTAAATCAGCTTCCATATAATTAATGGTTTTGTCATTGCTGTTTTTATAAGTACCTGAAAGGGGTACCGTAAAACCATATTCAATATGCGCATAATACATTTTCGATACAAAAAAACGATTGCTTATAAACAAAGGAGCCTGGGTAAGGGTAACTAAACCTTGTCCTCTGTTCATGTATTCAATACCCGATCCAATGCCAATATCAAATTTTCTGTATCGTTTAGCCACAATGGTATTTTGCATAGAAAAAAGCAATTGATTGCTATTGAATAGCAAACCTACAAATAACATGCTGCTTATATCTGTTGTATGTCGTTGCATCATAGAGTCCGTTTTTTGTTCCCAGTTTCGGTGCTCATATTGCTTTTGTATTTCTTGTGATTTCTGGTATATATGACTTAAAGAATCAATTGTTTTTTCGTAAGATGTGCTATTGGATTGCCTGATTTGTTGTTGAATACTTTTAATGGTTAATTGTGCATTGATATAAGCAGAATCATTTACAAGCAATGAATCATGCTGCACTTGTGCAATAACATTTGCCGTTATCAAAGCGGTTAATATGAATGCAAAAATAAATTTCATCTATTTGGTTAAACTTTGGAATACCTCCTCTAACGAACTTTCTTCTAATTGCATAGATAAAACCAACCAATTGTTCTGAGCCGCCTGTTGTGCAATTTTTTCCCTTGCATCATATGCAGACCTGATGGTAAATCCGTTTTTGGTAGTACTTATTTTAAATGCCTTGTCAATATTTTGCAACTCACTAAGTGCAGGACTGTTTTTAAACTCAACATCAATAATAAACTCTTTGCTTAATGCCTGTTGTAGTTTTTCAATGGTATTATCTGCTACAATTTTGCCTTTATTTATAATAACCACCCTGTTGCACATAGCTTCTACTTCCTGCATAATATGGCTGGAAAGTATAACTGTTTTGTTTTTGCTTATTTCTTTAATTAGGTGTCTTATTTCAGTTACCTGATTAGGATCCAGTCCACTGGTTGGTTCATCTAAAATAAGCACACTGGGGTTGTGAATCATAGCGGCAGCTAAGCCCACCCTTTGTTTATATCCTTTACTTAGCTGGCCGATTTTTTTGTTTCGTTCAGCCGTCAAACCTGTTTTAGCTATCATGCTCTCCGCAGCTTGGTTTGCACTTTGCTTTAAACCATAAGTATTCGCTATAAAAACCAAATACTCTTTTACATACATATCTGTATAAAGCGGGTTTAGCTCCGGTAAGTAACCAACCTCTTTTCTAATAGCTATGCTATTCTCATTTATTTCGTTCCCGTTTATAAATGCTTTGCCGGCTGTGCTTGGAATATAACCCGTCAGTATTTTCATGGTGGTTGATTTTCCTGCACCGTTTGGTCCTAAAAAGCCTAATATTTCGCCTTTACGTGCTTCAAAACTAATGCTGTCTAAAGCTTTTTGGCTGCCATATATTTTGGTTAAACTTTCTACTTTAATTGTCATGTGAGTGTATTGCAAAGGTCAGCGAAAGTAAGAAAAAGGTTGGTTTCAAACGCAATAAAAAAGCCCCTAATTTTTTCAGGGGCTTTTTTGAGTATTTGCACTTATAAGCTAGGCTTATTCTATAATAATTTTTTTGGTAACCGACCCATCATGGCTTATTACTTTTATAAAGTAAATGCCTTTTGGTATAGCCAGGTCAGTTAAATTCAATTCATAGGTTTGTGTTTCTCTTTCAGGCGTTTTATTGGTCATTTCCTTGCCTGTAATATCAAAAACTACAATATTTTCAATAGTTTGTTTGCTTTCAATGGTTAATTGTCCGCTGGCAGGATTTGGATAAATTTTTGTGCCTTTTAAATCTATTTCTTTAACACCTGTACTCTTATCTACCGTGAAGGCATCTGATTTTAAAACAGCACCATCAGCAGTATTGAAGTAGCCAATATCGTACAAGCCAATAGGTGTATTGTAAGCAATATTAACCATTAAACTAACCGATGTGGCTGATGTAGCTTGTACAGTACTCACATTTATATCCGCAGTTGGGCTGCCTTGTCGGATAAAATAAAAAGTTGGGCTGCCTGTATTAAACTGTGTGTTTACACCGGTAATAGTAACAGTGAGGCTCTTACCTTGTTCAGCATGGTTAGGTGTAATTGTCGTCAGTGATTTATTGTTGGCTGTAATGGTAAATGAGTTGTTTAACATCATCAAGCCATCTACACTGTTTTCAACTCCCACAGAATACACCCCGGTTGGTGCATTAGGGCTTATTAATAAATTCGATGACAGTATACCACTACCAAATGGTGTGTTATATAGTTCGTAAATATCAAATGATTCTGTTCCTTGAGAGAAAAATTTTACGGTGTTGCTGGCACTGTTAAAATGGGTATTGGTACCTGTGATAGAAACTGCTAAGCTTTGTCCCTGTGATGCTGTATTAGGAGCTATAGCAATTAAACTTGCTGTTGAAGAGGCACTGTTAACGGTAAAGCCATTGGCTAAATTAATAGTAGGGTTTACGGTGCTTGCAATGCTTACTCTGTATGTTGCAGCAATAGCGTTAGCTCCTACATTTAATATTCCGCCCATTAGGTTATTGTTAACAACCGTAAGGTTAGAAACAGTAATAGCAGCAGTAGCAGAACCTTGCCTTACAAATGTAATAGTATTGGTTCCGGTGGCGAAATTAGTACCAACTCCTGTTATGGTAACAGGTAAGCTTTGTCCTTTATTGGCACTGGTTGGGTTAATTGTAAAGGTTTGGGCAAATACGCCAAATCCTAAAAACAATAGTAAATAAGTGAGGGTAAATTTTATTTTCATATTTTATTTTTGTTCGTACGAAACTAGATAAACTTTTTTTAATTCATTAAATTTATTTAGTAGCACCGTGTCATTTTTTATATCAGACAACTCAAATGGCAGTTTTGCTGCATCCGGCTTTTTACTGGTTATGTCGGCATCAAATTTTGCTTTGGCAATGGCTAAGTAATAGTTTTTAAACTGGTCGTTTGTGCTGTCAAACTTAAAGGTAAGGATGTTTAAAAAGGCTTCATCAATCAGTCCTTTGTTAAACAAAGCGGCACTTTTATTCAATAATGCATCGGGCTGAAAAGGCGAAATAACCAAGGCCTCATTGTAATAATGAATAGCCAGGTCGTGTTTGCCTTCCATTTCATTGGCCGAAGCAATATTGTTTAAAACATGTATTTGATAGGGGTTAACCGCATAGGCATGTTCAAATTGTACTTTGGCTTCAACTGGATTATTTAGGGCTGAATAGGCTACACCTGCATACCATTGAAGGGGTATGGAAAAATTATCAATAGTATAAAAATAGTTGCTTGCTTTTTTAGCTTCCTTAATCATTAAGTTCCAGTTGTTTTTGCTGTGTGCTATAAGTAGTTGATGCGCATGTGTTTCTGCGCTGACACGTTTGGAAAATACAGTTATGTTAAACACACCCGTTATAAGAATAAACAACAAGATGCCTATAGGTTTAAGAACCGGTTTGTTTTTGTAATGCGTTAAATACGAGTGGCAAACAATAGCCAGTACCAGTAAGAAGAAAAACTGGTGCTCGCTTCTTTCCAATGGAAAATCAACCAGGCTAATACATAGATAACCAATTAGCACCATTAAGAAACTTGCTGAAATTATTTTCTGTTTCATGGTGTCAGCTGCTTTTACATTGCTGATAGCATAAAAAATACCCGTTATAAAAATACCTGTATATGCCAGTAATGCTAAGAAGCCGAGCTCACTCCAAATCCATAAAAAATCATTGTGTGGCCTTTGAAAGGTAGTGTAGCCGTCACTTATTAAATAGTTGGTTTGAATAAAATGTTGTAAGCCGTATTTAGGGAAAAATATTTGCCAGTTACCTGCGCCTACCCCCCCAATAGGATTTTCTTTAATCATTTGCCAAGTGTTGGTCCACAACAATATGCGTTCCTTCACCGTGTCGTTATTGCTCAATAAAGTAAGTTTGTTTTTACCCATATAAGCTAAAAAACCAATAGCCACTATAAACACCAAAACACTTGCAAACTTTACTTTTTTACTGACTGGAATATGGTTAAATAATACAAATCCACTTACACCAATGCCTATTACAAGTGCCAGTAATACGGCTTTGGTTTGTATTAAAACCAATAAAGCCAAAGCTGTTAAAAGTACTACACTGCTTACTATTTGTAATCCTTTTTTTGCTTGAAGTATTAAATATATAAGAAAAGGAAAGCATAAGAAAACAATGGAAGAGAATAGGTTTTTATGACCGAAAAGACTGTTTATTTCATACAGTTTTTTGCCTTCTAATAATTTGAAACTTCCTTTTGCTAAAAACTCATATACCTGGAAACCACAGGTTATTATAAGGAATACCAGTACAGCTTTACTGATAATATCCATATCAATAAGGCCATTTTGTAGTAGCATGAAAGATAAGGTAAACAGGCTGGTATAAAGCAGCCATTTATTAAAAGTATAAATAGCTTCGGCAGTGTTGAATGCGTAAG
>CAYTWI010000118.1:0-10978 GCA_964442045.1 uncultured Bifidobacterium sp. | reverse complement strand
TAAAGGCATTAAAGCAGGTGATGCCCATGTGTATAAAGTATTTTTTGATGGCAACAATCCAACCCAGGTAAAACACGAAGCCAATTTCCCCAATAAAGAAACGTATAACTTTTACAAGGGCGAACAATCGAAATGGCGCAGTGGCGTAAGGTCATATAATCAGGTTATATTAAAAAATGTGTTTGAGGGCATTGACCTGGAAATAAACAGTGCAGGTATGCAGGTTAAAACCACTTTTATAGTAAGCCCCAATGCCAACCCCAATGATATTAAACTCAGATACGAAGGCGCTGACGATTTAAAGCTGGTTGATGAAGATATTAACGTAAGCACTTCTCTAGGCGATATTATAGAAAAGAAACCCGAGTCGTTTCAGCGTTTAGATAAAGTTATATCGAAAATATATTCGGCATACCAATTAAACAAAAATGTAATTACCTATAAGTTGGGTGAGTATGAAAAAGGTAGGGAACTGATTATAGACCCTACCTGGATTTTTGGCACTTATGTAGGCTCACCTGCCGATAACTTTGGCTTTTGCTCTACTTATGACGGGGTAGGAAATGCATATGCAGGCGGAACGGTTTATGCGGCTAATTTCCCTAAAACAACAGGCCGTTTCCAGGCCAGTTTTCAGGGAGGTAACAGTGCAGGCAACGAATACGGACGCGATTGTATTATAGCCAAGTTCAGTCCGGACGGAACCAATATGATTTGGGCTACTTATTTGGGTGGAAGCAATAATGAACAACCCCATTCTATGAGCACCAATGCGCTGGGCGATTTATACATTATGGGCTCTACGTACTCCAGCAATTTTCCTGTTTCGGCTGTGGCTTACGATAAAACATTTAACGGTGCCTGTGATATATTTGTAAGTAAGTTAAGCCAGGATGGAATGGTTTTAATGGCTTCTAGTTTTTTAGGAGGTGCAGGAAAAGATGGTATTACCGGTGTGGAAGAAATAGGTTACCCCACAGGCAATGGTATATTGTGTTACAATTATGCCGATTGGTACCGGGGCGAAATTATAGTTGACCAGTTTGGCAGCGTGTATATAGCCAGTGTTACCGAATCTAAAAATACCGATTTGTTTCCGGTGCCTAATGCTTTTCAACCCGGCTTTGGTGGCGGAACCATAGATGGCGTACTCGCTAAGTTTAACGATAGCTTAAGCCGATTGAATTTTGCTACCTATGTAGGAGGTTCTGGCGAAGATGCCTGTTATGCGCTTATTGTTGACCCCTTATCAAATAACTTGTATGTAACTGGTGGAACCACTTCTGCCAACTTACCGGGTGTTGCTGCTCCATTTACTTACAAAGGTGGTGTAGATGGTTATGTGTTAAAAACCAACACGTCAGGCTCAAGCAGTCCGCGTACCATTTATGTTGGAACCAGTGTATACGATCAGACCTATTTAATTCAGCAAAATACTGATGGCGATGTATTTGTAATTGGTCAAACCAGTGGTAATATACCTGTAACACCCGGAGTATACAGTGTACCCGGAGCCAAGCACTTTATTAAATCGTTCGACAGGGGTTTAACCACCGAAAAGCTATCGACTATATTCGGCAAGCCTGCTACTTTCCCCAGCTTATCGCCCACTGCTTTTGTTATTGATAAGTGTAATAAACTCTATTTTAGTGGTTGGGGCGGAACCGTTAATTTATTTAACAATACCGATTTAGACAATACAGTAGGCTTACCTGTTACAGCCAATGCCTTTCAGAAAACAACCGATGGAAGTGATTTTTATTTAATGATATTAGGAGCGGGCCTCAAGGACTTAACCTATGCTTCTTTTTACGGGGGGGCACAAAGCTCCGAACATGTGGATGGAGGAACGAGCCATTTTGATAAGAACTTTATTATATACCAAACCGTTTGTGCCGGTTGCTGGGGTAACAGCGATTTCCCTACCACAGCAGATGCATGGAGTAATACAAACCCCGGACGTAATGCCAAATTCAATGCAGCCGGTTGTAATATAGGAGTGTTTAAATTTAATTTAGATGCTTCCATTTATAAACCCGAAGTGCGCGATACCCTGATAGAAATAGATGCCGGTGATACTTTGAATTTATTAATTAATGCCATTGACAAAGACAATGATTCGATTCTGGTAACGGCTACAGGTGCTATTTTAGCACCGGGTACAAACCCTGCTTTGTTTCAAATAGTGAGCAGGAGCAAAGGCTTAACGCAAATGCGACTTACCTGGCCTACCCTGTGTAAAAACATAAGCACCGATACTTTTATAGTTAATTTAGATTTGACAGACGATGCCTGCCCTGTTTCGAAAACGGGTACGGGTAAAATAAAAATATTGGTTAAGTCGCCTAAATCGGTAACCCCGTTTCCGGAATGTTTAAGCTCCATAAACGACCATACCGTGAGGCTAACCTGGGACAGTGCTACCAGCAAACCGAAACGATTTGGTTACCTGCAAATTTATAAAAGCGTTAACAACGGGCCTTATTCATTGATAGATACAGTGGCTAACTGGCAAACGAATAAACGCATAGATGTAAATGCGCTTAACCATAAAATTATTCAAACCAAATACTATTTAGTATCTGTAAATAATTGCGGTATTGCTGGAGATTCAAGCAGGGTTATAGGCAGCGTGTACGAAGGCGATACTGTTTTAATGCCCGGCTTTACCGAAGTGGGTGATACTTTGCTAACCGTTATTAAAACGGAATCTCTCAGTACCTCGTTTGTGTTAAAGGATACAGAAAGCAAGGACTCATCGTATATAACGGTAAGTGGCGATTTATTAAGTAATGACCAGGCTACTATCAGCACCGAAGACGGATTGGGTTCGGGTAAAGTAAACATACAGGTAAAAACAGATTGTAACAGTGCGTTTAAAACATGGCACTTGTATGTAAAAATACGCGATAACCAATGCCCGCAACCGCGTGAAAAAACAAAACATATTCAAATACAAATAATTCCTACGCCACCTGTTCAAATGCCGGAGTTGGTTTGTCCGTTAAGGTTAACCAACGACCGGTTACGTTTAAAATTACCGCAACCAACAGCTATTAATAAATACTATAAGGAATTTGATTTAATTAAGTACAACAGGAATGTTTTTATGGGCAAAGTAAATACCTATAACAATTTACTGGCAGATACTTTTTACATAGATGATAAGGCACTGGATAATACCACTAACAATTACTGTTACCAAACCATAGCCTATAATATTTGTGGTGAAATAATGGATAGCTCAGCTAAAGTATGTGTGCGCAATGAAAGCGGTATAACGCCTGATAAACTGAAATGGTATACCGTTACGGTGGTTGACGATAAGGAAATAAAACTGGTATGGAACAAATCGCCAAACGACAGCGATAAATTCCAGAACTATGTTATTTATAAAATGCAGGACAGGAATGGTAAAATGTTTAATGCTTTAACATCAGTTATCAGTATTAACGATACTGTTTATACCGATACCGAAGTAAAGGTAGATGACCACTCGTATTGTTATAAAGTAGCCAATACCAATGAGTGTGGGGTAGAGAGTGAGAAAAACGATACGGCTTGCAGTATATTATTAACAGGGTCATCAGAAAAATTAGAACACCACTTACAATGGCAAAACTATAATTACTGGCCTTTAGGTACTCAGAAATATGAGTTGCAAAAAGCCAATATATACAATACTACCTTCAATAATATTTTACCAAACAACAATAAAGGGCTGGCCTACCTTGACAAAGTTTTTGATTACCAGGTGGGTTTGTATTATTACAAAACGGTAGCTCACGAAAACCCTAATGAAGGCAATGCTTTCAGCGAATCAAATACTATTGAGCTACTACAGGCTCCTTATGTTTTTGCGCCTAATGCATACACACCCAATGGCGATAATTTAAATGATATATGGATTCCGCAACATGCGTTTGTACGCGACTATAATTTGAAAATATACAACAGGTGGGGGCAGCTTATATTTGAAACCAACGATAAAAACAAAGGCTTTAGCCTGAGCCCGTCAGCCACACTTATAGCTAATGATGTATATGTTTATATTATTGAATACACCGGCTGGAACGAAGAAAGCAATACTTTAAAAGGTAACTTTACGGTATTGAAATAATCTAGAACGATAGGGTTATACCAAAGTAAAATATATTTAAATCGCTATCTGCATTAAAGTTCTGGTACGACTCTAAGGTGCCTGTACTGCTGTTAAATTTAATGCTTTGCGGGTCAATTACTTTTATTACGTTTCCATAGTTCCTGTGGTAACGTAATTCAAATAAAACATTTTTTACTATCTGTAATTTAACCCCACCACCAATACCATAAATGCGGGTTACATCACCTTCAATATTTTTAGTATCGGTTCTGCTTTGCCCGGTTCCATCAATATAATTAATGTTTTGGCGGGTATAAAAAAAACGACCGCCCCAGTAAGCTGTTCCAAAAACTTTAAACGGCCAGTCTCTGCCCAGTTCTAAATCAACATAAGGGTACCAGCCGTAGGAGTTGCTGTTAATGGCTAAGCTGGCATTGTTTGAAAGGTATGATTTATCGCCACCAAAGTATAAATAATCAAAGCCTAAGCCTGCATATAAATTAAGCGGGCTTTCTACTTTGCTCAAAGTATTAAAACCTAATTTAAAAGCAAAGCCATAACCGGTATTCAATGTTTTATCAATGCTGGTGGTTGGTAATGAAAAACATAACGCGGCTCCTAACTGCACCGTTTTACCATCAAAGTTATTGGCATCGTTGCCGCTGTTCTGTAACGAATCAGCTTTAAAACTATTAAGAGAATCCCTGGTAGCAGTGTTACCTGCAGGTAGTTTACTGATTTTGCCTGCGTTGGTATTTGGGTTACGTTGGGCTATAGTGGTTAGCGCAAATAAAAATAAAAGGAGGCCTAATAGGGTAATTTGTTTCATCATGCGTCTAGCTTGTTAAAATCATGCCAAAATAGAATCACTGCTTTTAAAGCCTGTTTATCAAAATTATATAAACTATTCTGATTTATCGTAAGCCTTAATAATGTCTTTTACCAGTTTATGCCTTACTACATCTTCGTAGGTTAAATACTGTATATGAATACCATCTATTTTCTCCAGAATTTTTACTGCCTTTAATAAACCCGATTGTTGTTTTTTAGGTAAATCTATTTGCGATAAATCACCGGTAATAATAAACTTAGCATGAGGCCCCATACGCGTTAAAAACATTTTTAGTTGCAGGTCGGTAGCGTTTTGTGCTTCATCTAAAATTACATACGCATTGTCCAGCGTACGGCCACGCATAAAAGCCATAGGCGCTATTTCTATTACCCTGCTTTCAATATGTTGTTTTAGCTTTTCAGCCGGAATCATATCGTCCAGCGCATCGTAAAGCGGACGTAAATAAGGGTCAATTTTTTCTTTTAAATCGCCCGGCAAAAAGCCTAAGCTTTCGCCTGCTTCTACCGCAGGGCGTGCCAATATAATGCGTTTAATTTCTTTGTTTTTAAGGGCTTTAACGGCTAATGCTACTGCGGTATATGTTTTGCCTGTTCCGGCAGGGCCAATGGCAAATAAAATATCGTTTTTGTCAATCAAATCGAGCATGGCTTTTTGATTGGGTGTTTTGGCTCTGATTACTTTGCCATTGTTGCCATGTAAAATAACATCAGTTGCAAGCGCTTCGCTATCGCTGGCTTTGCCCGGTTTGGTTTCGCTGTTTATATCGCCTGATAAAAGGGCTTTGAATTGCGCATCGCTGATGCTGCCTTTCTTAATAATAATCTGTTCTAACTGATTTAATTTTTCTTCAAAAAGGTCTATGCCTAAATCGTCACCACTTAAAATTAACTGGTTGCCACGGCTTACTATTTTTAATTTGGGAAAATGTGCCTGAAGTATTTTTAAGTTTCTATTATTGTTGCCTAAAAGTTCGGTAGGATCTAAATTTTCAATAAGTATTTCTTTGTTGTTCAAATTTAATGCTGCTTAATTATATTTTTGTACGAATTTATTAAAATACTTAAGCCACACAAGTGAATTATATAACCCTTTTATCTGATTATGGAAATGCCAGCCATTATGCGGCTTCTATTAAAGGAAGTTTATATAAATCAATCAGGGACTTACAGGTTGTTGATATAAGCCATAACATTCATGCTTTTGATATATTACAGGCTGCTTTTGTATTAAAAAACACTTACCAGAACTTTCCCGCAGGCACCATTCATTTTATTTGTGTGGATGTCAATTTTCATTTGTACCAGCAAATAATACTGGTGGAACACAAGGGGCATTATTTTTTAGCGGCTGATAATGGCATTATTAATTTAATGTTTGACGAAACGCCTGTTTCTGTTTGGGTTATTAAACAAGAACTGGTATTGCAGGCAGGCTCGTTTATTGAAAATGGCTTGTTTGTACAAATAGCGGCACATATAACCGGTAAAAAGCCACTGGATGTTATTGCGCAAAAAGGAGCTATACACAACAACAGCCACTCGCAGGCCATAGAAATAAGCGATAACATGATAAGGGCTAAGGTGGTGTTTATTGATGGCTTTAACAATGCTTTTGTAAACGTAAGCAAGCCTGTTTTTGAACATGTGCGCAAGGGCAGGAAGTTTAAAATATATTACCATGGCAAAGAATATATTGACAAAATTGTAAGCAATTACAGCGAAGCAAAAGGGGGAGAAGACCTTGCTTTATTTAACCACAACGATTACCTGGAAATAGCCATGAACAGGGGACAGGCCAGCCAGTTACTGGGTATAAGAATAGGCCATACCATTATTATTGAATTTTCTGATAAATAAATATGATTACACGTATAGTACGATTGAGTTTTGAACCGGCTAAGCTGGATGATTTTTATGCCGTTTTTGAAGCCAGTAAATTACAAATAGCTGCCTTTGAAGGATGCAAAGGATTGCAGCTGATGCAGGATGCCAATGAAAAAAATGTGTTATATACTTTAAGTTATTGGGACAGCGAAGCACACTTAAACAAATACCGTTTTTCGGAACTTTTTAAAACAACCTGGGCCCAAACCAAAATTCTGTTTAACAATAAACCTCAGGCATTTAGTTTAGAATTATTGCAAAAGGTGAAATAATATTTGCGTATAAAGTAAAAATTTTTACATTTGCAGCCCTTAATGGCGGGGTAGCTCAGATGGTTAGAGCACAGGATTCATAACCCTGAGGTCGGCAGTTCGATTCTGCTCCCCGCTACAGATTCATCCGCTTCGTGCGAATGATTTTTTCCCTTGTTACTTTAAAAGTAGCAAGGGTTTTTTATTTTGGGTTGGTTTGTTAGCCTATTTACTTTCAATGTTCATTGCTAGCCCAAGGCTGATGAATGCCTTGGGGAACATATAATAAAAGCTATTTTAAGAATATTGAAGGGGGTAACATAACGGAAATATATACCCATGAAAGTATTAAGAGTTTGCAGCAAATAAATAGATTACTTAATGATTTAAGAAAATCATTAAATTGCCATAAAATATATATATAACTTAGGGTACACATATTTAGTTTATAGGTATTTACAAAAGAATAGATTAGTGGTACACTCGACAAAAAACAAATTATTATGATTTCAAAAGTTAAATATTTAATGCAAAATCTTTTTTCTGCAAAAACCTGGTTTTTTGATTTAGGTGTACTTTTATTAAGACTAAGTAGTGGACTAATGCTTTTGCATGGTTGGTCGAAATTTACAAACTTTTCAGAGGGTATTAAAGATTGGCCCGACCCCTTTCATGTTGGTGTAACTGTTTCATATGCACTAACGGTTTTTGCAGAACTATTTTGCACAATTTTTTTGGTGTTTGGTTTGTTTACTCGTGTAGCACTTATTCCGTTAATTGTTTTGATGTTAGTCATTGTTTTTATCATTCACAGCGGGGAGTCATTTACTGACAGAGAACATGCCATAATGTATTTAATGTTATATATTTCCTTGCTATTTACCGGCCCAGGAAAATATTCATTTGATAAACTTATACAGAAGAACTAAAATCTTTTGACTCTTATATTCTTTGATTTTGAGATTTATCGAATGAGCTAATATAACAGCTGGTTGGATAAAAGTGGTTGGGTGTTGTTCCCCATCAACATTTGTGGTGAAAATAGCCAATCCGGATAGCCAAAAACCCTTAGCAATGCAAAATTTACTTACGTGGTTTATATTTAAAATTACATTAGTTGCTTTGTACTCGGAATCCTTTATCAGATTTAAGTCTTTTAATAAGGTTTAGGGGTACGACTTTTGTCCTGTATTCATTACTAAAACCACTTGTCGGGTGATTTTTTATAAATCATGTTTACGGTCTATATTTTATATTCAGAAAAACACGATGCTACTTATTGTATGTATACTTCTAATTTACTCAACAGGTTTCAATCACATACGCCATTGTCAACAAAAGGACATACCATATAATGGCTATCACCTTTTTCGTCCATCAGGCATTTGTCTTTCTTCTTTATCCTGATTCTTTTTGTTTGAATCGCCTGTATCACGCATGCTACCGAACGACCAACTGAACGACAATACGAATGAGCGGTTATAAAATCTATTAGTCATTTCGCTCTGAAAACTAGGTGCTGTAGTAAAGTTTTGCTGCAAAAAGGTTTGTTGAAAAGGATTGGTTACGATTACAGTAAGACTTGCTTTTTTCTTTAAGATATCTTTACGTAACGAAAACCGATAGTTATAGTTAGCAGAATTTCTTCCCTGCAATGTCACGTAACCATTACTGTAATCGCCTGAAATTTGAATAGTGAAATTAGATGGCAGCGTATAGGAACTATTTAGTGTCAGAGAATAAAAACTGGCGTCATTTTTAACACTTAGTGCCGGACTTCTAAACCACACATGGTAAAATTCAGCACCTATACCAAGTATCCATTTACTGTTAATTTGTATATCTGCGAAGGAGTTTGCACCAATTCGTTTAGTAGAGGCAACATTCTGAGGTGTCGTATGCGAATTTCCTTGATTGTCTACAGTACTCAGATACTCTATCGCATTATTATTAGCGTTGACATAAATGCTACTATTCAAAGTAAGGTTAGTTGATTTGTTATAACTATGCGCCACTTCTATCATACGGATCAGTTCCGGTCTTAATTGTGGATTACCAGAACTAGTATTCTTCGGGTCACTGGCATTGAGATAGGGGTTAAGGTCCCAAATCCAAGGCCTGCGTATTCTTTCAACATAACTGAATTTTACATCATGCTTATCATTAACCTTTTTAGACAATAAAATACTTGAAACAATATTAGAAAACGTAGCTTCGAAGGGTTGATTTCCTTTTGCGAAATCACTCCCAAGACGTGTATTCTCAAGACGCAAACCTGGTCGGAAAATCCAATTATTCTTTGTTTCAAACCGCAGACTTAAATAAGAAGCCAGAATATTCTGGAAATATTTCATGTTGTCGGAGCGTGAGGTATCTGCTACCAAAATAGGACTACCTAAATTATTACGATTGTTGAATACCTTAAATTCACTTGAAGAGCTGGTTTTGCTTACACGCGTACCGATTTCCAATAAGTTTTTAGAAGATTTGCCTAAAGGATGAGTATAATCTGCCTGAAATATGATATCATTTCCACTACCTATGTTAGGACTTTGCTCCCTGAATGTCGATTGATTTGAAAGATTAACTTGTTGCGTTAGGTAGTTTGATTGGTCTCCTGATTTACTAAACTGACCTATTAATTGAATTTCCTGTCCTGTACGCCTGAATTTCTTTTGATAATTCAGCGTAAAATCTAACTGATGAAACTTTCCCCACTGATCACTGGTTTGGTTATATTCCGTCAGCACCGGATTATCTTGAGAAGAAGAGTTATACATTGTACTTTTCGTTGGCCAACTTCCTTTCCAGAAAGATATTGTTGCACTAAACTTTTGACTGGAATCAGGCCTGAAATCGGCTGTAAAGTCTCCATAATCTCCCTGGTTTATTTGGGTAGCATCTGTCCGTTGTATAAGTTTTCCTGTTGGTGTTCCATTGGTCAATGATGTTCTGTTAAGTTCGGAAACATTGCGTAGCTTCTCTCTGTTGACATTGAGTGTAATGTTAAAATTAAATTTGCCTTTGGTTATGTTTAATGCAGTGTTAGCAGACTGGTCTAAGTTTCCCACACTTAAATCAATAGTACCGGTAGTTCCCTTCATTTTCCTTTTAGTAATAATATTTATAACTCCTGCAGCGCCTTCTGCTTCATACTTTGCAGAAGGCGTTGTAATGATCTCTATAGATTCAATGCTGCTTGCAGGTATCATTTTCAATGCTTCTTTCAGATTCTTTGCCATGATATTAGAAGGTACCCCATTGATTAATACTTTTATATTGGAGCTACCACGCATTTTAATGTCGCCCTGTGCATCAACAGTTACCATTGGTGCTTTACGCAGTACATCGCTGGCAGATCCGGCTTTATTACTAATATCAGCCGAAGCATTGTAAACTATTCTGTCACCCTTGTTTTGTATCAAGTTCTTTCTACTTTTTATAACTACTTCGCTAAGCACACCATGCTTAGGAACCATACTGATATACCCAATATCAATAACACCTTTATTGGATAAGTTAATTGGCTTTGAAATGTATCTTTTGTAGCCCATATAGGAAATCGCAATTATATAGTCGCCTTTCTCCGATAATTCTATCATAAAGCTGCCATTCGCTGCACTTATTGAAGCTTTAACCACTGTATGGTCTTTTTTTAAGAGTGCTACAGTGGCAAACTCTATAGGTAAATTGGAAGATGAGTCGCTGACTGTTCCTTTTATAATGAAGTTACTTGTACTATTAATAGTGTCAGATATGTTTTGAGCATCAGATGTTTTTGGAACGAAAAGATTTATGATTCCAATAAAAATAATATACGGAAGTGGTTTTTTTTGGAATTATAATATATTTTATTTTATTGAAAAAAAAAAAAAAAAAAAAAAATTTT
>CAYTWI010000117.1:0-11073 GCA_964442045.1 uncultured Bifidobacterium sp. | reverse complement strand
AGGTAATGAAGGTGATGTTATACTAATAGCAGGAGCTGGTAATGCATGGCTGTTTTTAACTTTAAACAAACTGGTTTTTTTGTTGATGTTTCCGTTGTGGTCTAAAGTAGTAACTGTTATTTGCATAATAGCATCAGTGTTTACCAGAGGAATAAACAACAAATTGGTTGTAGCTGAATTACCATGTGAATGCCCGTTGTATAACAAGGCTTGTGTATTTTCGGTTATATTATCTATGTGTATTGAATAGTCATGTATATCCTCATCTGATGATATATTAATAAGTACCCAAATGCTATCGTACTCATTAAACTGTTGTTCATTAGCAGGTCTAATAAATTTAACAGTTGGAGCGGGCGTTTCAGTACTTGCTTTTGTTTCGCTTTTACTGCAGGCACTTAGCATAAATGCAATTAGTATACTACCCACAAAAAGCACTGGTTGTATTTTCTGTTTCATTGAAGTGTTTTTAAAATAAATAAATAGCCTGTACGCTAATTCTGTGGTTGGTGCTTACTAAGCCTTCGTTTAAATTTTCATGAATGGGTATGGTAAATGTGCCACTTACGGATACTTTGTTATAGTACAAATCGAAACCAAGCGCGGTGTAGTAACCATATCCACCGGTGTATTTTTGTATGATGTTTTTCTTTGTATCTTTTTCTGCATACTCGGCTAAAAACCCGCCATTAGGCAATATGGATAAGCGCCTCCATTTATACCAGTAAAACAAACGGGTACTGGATGTATACCTGTTACCAAACTCGTAGTTGTTATTGCTTCCGTTTAATCTCGCATTAGCATCTACATTTAACCCTACTTTTTTGTAACGGGTTGTATAAATGGCATTGGCTAAAAAATCCCAGGTACCTGTACCTATTTGTAAGCCGGGTACACCTTCTTTATCAAAACTACCGGTAGGCGCTTTTACTCCCGCTCCTACTGTCAAGGTATTTTTCCAGCTTAATCTGCCGGTATCGCCTGTATTGATAAGAATATAATTGGCTACAATACTTATATCCGACATGCCTTGCGTCTGGGTAGTGATGCTATCCTCTTTCTGTAGGTTGTACTGGTAAGGAACAAATGCAAAAAGCTGTAAACGTTTGGTTGGATAAAAGCGTCCCCACAATTCACTTCGCTGCAATACATCGTGCGAGGCATTAGATCCGTTTTCTGTAAATAAGGATGGAATATGTTTGGATTCAAAACTGTTTATTTGATGCCTAATACCTATAAAATGCTGTTTAAACTGGGGCAATATACCCAGGTAATTGCCTGACATGGAGCATCCGCAAACATCGCATGCCTTTACATTACCGGGTATATACACGAGTAAACTTAACACCACTATAACGCGGTGAAAATGATTTGTCGCCATAAAATTCAGAAATCTGATTAGTGTTTTCCTTCGTTTTTACACAAACCTACAATCTCATGAAAAACATCATGAAGCTTAGCCAATGCCTGTGTTATATCTACATCACTTATCTTTTTGTTTTTAATGGCTGTATTTAGCTTTTCAGCGCCAACAGCTAACTGCTTTACGGCATGGGTTATTTTTTCGTTTTTATAATCGGCAGGAATACTTGATTTTGCCAATGCATTTGCTTTTTCCAACAGTTCTGCACTGTGCTCCTTAATAGGTTGTAAATTACCCTCCTCGCTCGGGTGAAAGGTTTGTGACATAACGGTATGAAACGCTTTCAACTCCGGCCACTTTTCCATTAACGATTGTGCTTTGTTAATGTTTGTTAAAGATATAAGACTTAATAATAATACTATAATTTTTTTCATGATTGTTTAAATTAAAATAATTGATACGATTGAATTGGTTTAAATGCGGGCACAATAAGTTTTAAAAACTATTATGCAACAGGTGAACACAGCCATAATAATATAGCTGTATTTCTAAAATAAAAGGCGCTATACGCTTATACCAACAATGTATTGGGTGGATGAAAAATGGTCGAGTAACTTACATGGCTATAGTTGTTACTATAGGCTGTAAATCTTTCGTTTAAAGTATAATGTACTACTACTAAAAAGTCAGCAAGTACTGCATTGTTAATAAATAGGCTTTCATTTACCAGCTTTAATATAAACGGGCTTTTTTTGTTATTACAGTCTTCTGTTTTTTGCAACTTATCGTTTAAAAAGCAGGAACCTTTACAACACGACTCAGGATTGGACCTGTTTACACAAAGGTTTTTTGCAATATATTCCTTATTGGCATGGTAATAACCTATTACCACCATTTTGCATACAAACTGTGTAATAAATACAAATGATAATAATATGGATATACTTTTTCTCAAAGGTGTTGCAAAGCTAAAAAATGCTTCGGCAATAAAAAGTGATTTTATTACATATAAACTAAACCAAGGTTTGAAGGAGTCATACTATCCGCATTTAGCTCCTTTTTTTTAGATGTTTTTGGGCTCGTATCTATTTTAGGGGAAAGAGCTGTGTTGGAGAGGATTTGTACAAGATGTACTTGCCCATATATGATGGCAGTTACACTGCATGCCTGGGTTGATATTTTAGCAGATGGGAAGCCCTATTATTTATATTGTATTCGGATTGTCTTTACCTTTCTGGATTTTTATGCTTTGGTTCTGAGATAAAAAACCAAAGTGGTATAAACAATTCTTTATTTTCCAACAAACTTTATTCTTCCAATAAATATTTCCCCCATTTGGCTATAGCCGACAGTATGGGCAATAACTCTTTTCCTTTGGGTGTTAAACTATACTCCACACGCGGAGGTGTTTCAGCAAATGAGTGTCTTACCACCAATTTATCTTGTATTAATTCATTCAATTGTGCAGTCAATACTTTCCTTGAAATACCTGGTATGGCTACATCCAACTGCCCAAATCTTTTTTTGGTTTTGCTTAAATTATAGATAATTACGGGCTTCCATTTACCTCCTATAATGGCAAGCGATTCGGTTAAAGGGCATTTACAAATTTCTACGTTCATAATCAATATTTGTTACTTAAAGGTAACTACTTTGTGAGTACAATAGTAACCTTTTGTTACTTTTAAAAGTAACTTTGTGTAACAAATATAAAAAATTTAAATAATTATGAACAAAAAAGTGGTTCTAATTACAGGAACAAATAGTGGTTTTGGTTACTTAACAGCTAAAACCTGTGCAGCAAAAGGTTATACCGTTTATGCTACCATGCGCGATATAAAAGGAAGAAATGCGGAAAAAGCACAGGAACTTTCGGCATTTGAAAATGTACATGTGGTAGAGCTTGATGTAACGCACCAGACAAACGTTGATGAAGTAATTGCCAACGTTATTTCAAAAGAAGGACAATTGGATGTAATAGTAAACAATGCCGGTTATTTTGGTGGTGGTATAGCTGAAACATATACCGAAACTGATCTGGAAAACATGTTTGATGTAAACCTAAAAGGAACATGGAGGGTTACCAAATCGGGGTTACCGCAAATGAGAAAACAAGGTGAAGGCTTAATCATCAATACATCAAGTGTACTAGGCCGTTTTTCTGCACCTTTTATGACTGTTTACAACAGCACCAAGTTTGCAGTTGAGGGATTAACTGAAGGATTACATTACGAAGTAAGGCCATTGGGTATAGATGTTGTAATGATTCAACCGGGAGCCTTTCCTACTGAAATATTCGGAAAATCTGTTTATGGCTCTGATGCAACAGTAGCTGCCGGTTATGGCGATTTGGCAAAAGTACCTGAGCAAATAGGCAGTGGTATAGGTGAAATGTTTGAAGCCATAAAACCAGACCCTCAAATGATTCCTGATGCTATTATTAAACTGATTGAAACACCAAAAGGACAACGACCGTTAAGAACCGTTATTGATAGATTGACAGGTGACATTGCAGAGCAAGCAAACACTCATGTAAAAGAAGGATATGGCAACTTTTTATCTGCCTTTGGTATGAAAGAAATGCTTAACTAAAAAATCGTTTATCTTTTTAGTAAAAGACCACTTTAAGTTAAAGTGGTCTTTTTTGTTTGGTAATAACCTTTATTAATCATGTAAAGTAAAAACAAAAAATTAAGCACCTTTGCATGTAACCATTTTTGTTATGGTATCTATTTATAAAATATTTTTTTAAAACTGCTTTGAAACTGGTTAAGGTATTAATACAATCAAATATATACATTGCATTAGCTGCTGTTTTTTTAACCGTAGCCACCCAATTGCAACTGGGCAGAACACCGGAGTGGCACCCCTATTTGTTTCTTATTTTCTTTGCTACTTTGTTTGAATATAACCTGCACCGTTTAATTACTGTTATTACCAATAAAGAAGCACTCCAATCTTCAAGGCACTTATGGGTTAAAAACAATTTAACCGCTTTTTATCTTATTGTAGCTATATCTGTTATTGGTTTTGCTATTGCTGTTTTACTGGCAAAAAAATCAGTACTCATCACACTTATTCCTATTGCCCTGCTTACCTTATTTTATTCAACTCCCATAACCGGAAAAAAGCAAGGCTTATTCAGACTGAGGCAAATTCCGTTTTTAAAAATATTTTTAATTGCTTTTGTTTGGTCAAGTATTACCATTCTTCTGCCGGTTATTCATTCGGGTATAAGTATTCTTCAGTCACATGTGCTTAGCATGCTTGCAGAACGTTTTTTATTTGTATTTGCTATTACGCTTCCATTTGATATACGTGACATTGACGCTGATAAGCAAGAGGGACTGCAAACTATTCCATTACATATAGGTGAAAGTAATACTATGCGCCTGGCTTATTTTTCATTGGGTTTATGCTTTGGTATTTGTATGGTTCATTATATCCATACACAACAGTGGTTTATGATTCCGGCTATTTGCATTTCGGTTATCAGTACTTGTGTGTTTTTAAGTAATAAAAACCTCAAAACTTTGCCCTTATATCATTATGGCATATTGGATGGAACCATGTTATTACAGGGCTTATTGGTTTTGTCGGTTTACTATATTTATAGTAGGTGAGTTAACTAACCACAAGTAATAATAAAACGTTTCTACAAAAGTCATTTTATTCTTAATTAGTTGTTAATGCAGTGTTAATGATATGTTTGGTTTTGTTTTTAAATATATCTTGTCATTATGAAACAACTTATAACTTATTCTTTTGCAATAACATCATTCATTATTGTAGCATGTAGCACGGCTAAAAAAACCACTGCTCCCGTTACTTCTCCTGCACCTGTTACCACTGTTGTACCAACACCTACCTCACCTCCGGCAGCAGCCCCTGCTAAATCAAAAAATGGTGTTTTTGCCCCTGGTAATGAAGAATTAGCTGCTATACAAATAAAGTATAGCGATGTAACTATGAAAACATTAACGGAAGGCCATGCATTGTATGTGGGCGTATGTACCAATTGCCATGGGGCAAAAAGTATTTACAGCCGTTCGGAGCAATCGTGGGTAGGTATTATAAATGAGATGGCTCCTATGGCAAAATTAACAGCTGCAGAGAAAGATGCTGTTTATAAATATGTACTGGCTATTAAAGCTACTCAACCGCAGGAAACCAAAATGATTCCTAACAATTTTATTCTTAATCCTAACAAGACCGATACGTTGACCTGTAAAGGTAACAAGGAGAAATAGTTGATTGGTTAATATGTTAACAGGTAGAGACGTTGCATGCAACGTCTTTTTTGTTTTATCATATCCACCTGTCCAAGTTTATTGTCCTCACCAATCTTATAGATAAAATGATTTAGTTGTTGGCGAAGATATTTTATAACATTAATTTTCGGCATTGTTGGTGCTACCAATAAATGAAACACATACCCTTTATGACAGAAACAACTAATTCCGAAAATAAGCTAGGTCTTTTAAATATAATTGTTATAATACTTTCAATTTATGTTTTAGGAGCTTTAACTGTTGATACTGTTTTTCTCTTACCAACGGAAACATCCAGTTTATTAAACTACATTGACAATGCTATATGCATATTTTTCTTTTTTGAATTTTGTGTTAGGTTTTATCAGGCAGAAAATAAACTCCAGTTTATGCGTTGGGGCTGGATTGATTTACTTTCCAGTATTCCCATGGTTGATTTTTTACGCGCTGGTCGCCTTTTAAGACTTATAAGATTACTACGTATTATCAGAGCATTTCGCTCTACAAGAAATCTTATCAATCATATTTTTGCCAATAAGGCAAAAGGGGCTTTTACTTCGATAGCAACCATTGCTATTTTGCTGGTTATATTCTGCGCTATTGGTATTTTACAAGTGGAGAACGATCCAAACAGCAATATAAAAACAGCAGAAGATGCTATTTGGTGGGCATATGTAACTATTACAACTGTTGGCTATGGCGATAAATTTCCTGTAACTACGGAAGGACGTATAATAGCTGCTATATTAATGACAGCAGGTGTTGGATTGTTTGGAACATTTACCGCATACATTGCTTCATGGTTTGTTACAGATAATAAGAAAGATTCAGAACAGGTTTGAAATGCTCTCACGACAACTATTTCCTCAATAAATACAGAGAGAGACGTTGTATGCAACGTCTCTGCAGATAATTCATTATCCTAAATATTTTGCAACTAAAGGCATTCTACGGCCGGGTCCGAATGCTTTGGCTGATACACGTAATACGGGTGGAGCCTGCAAGCGTTTCCACTCGTTGGTATTTACCATTTTCAAAGTACGTTTCACTAAGGCTTCTTCAAAACCCAAAGCTATAATTTCATCGGGTCCTTTGCGTTGCTCTATGTAATGAAACAAAATGGCATCAAGCACTTCGTAATCAGGTAATGAATCGCTGTCTTTTTGGTTAGGCCTTAACTCGGCACTCGGTGCTTTGCTTAATATATTAGCCGGTATTATTTCTTTTCTACTATTGATAAATTGGCACAAGCCATATACTTCTGTTTTGTATAAATCACCAATAACAGATAGTCCGCCACACATATCGCCATAAAGCGTTCCATAACCCACAGCCAGCTCACTTTTATTACTCGTATTCAGTAAAATATAACCAAACTTATTGGCTATAGCCATTAATATAACTGCACGGCTGCGGCTTTGCATATTTTCTTCAGCTATGGAGAATTCGGTATTGGCAAACTGCTTGCTTAAGCTTTGTTGTAATGCTTCAAAGGTATTTTCGATTGAAATTAAATCGCTTTGTACACCCAGGTTTTTTACCAATTGTTGGGAATCGCTTACTGAATGGTCGCTGCTGTATTGCGATGGTAACATAACCGCTAAGACATTTTCGGCACCCAATGCTTTGGCAGCTAAATATACTACCAAAGCAGAATCTACTCCACCTGATAAACCCAATATGGCTTTGGTAAAACCTTGTTTATGGAAATACTCTTTTATACCTAAAACCAAGGCTGATTCTATATTGGCATAATCAATACCTGTTACGGGCAAAGTATTGGCTACGGGTTTTTGTGTATGTATATCGTCCAGAACAATGGTACTATTATCTTCTTCAAAATATTTTAGCTGTTGCACTAACTCTCCTTTGGCATTGAGTACGCAGCTACCCCCATCAAATATAAGTTGGGTTTGTGCACCTATATGGTTTACATATACCAACGGTAAATTATATTTAACAGCATTGGTTTGTAATACTTCAAAACGGGTTTGTATCTGGCTTTTGCTAAATGGCGAAGCGGCAATATTAATAATACAATCAGGGGCTTGTTTTATTAGCTCATCCATTGGGCATTGTATATACATGGGGTTACCATTTAAATTCCAGAGGTCTTCACAAATGGTAACAGCCAATTTTTTCCCTTTGTAATGTACTACTTCAAAATGTCTGTTAGGCTCAAAATACCTGTACTCATCAAACACATCATAATTGGGTAAAAGTGTTTTACTGATTGTTTGAGCTATTTTACCTTCGTGTAAAAACAAAGCAGAGTTAAATAAATCTTTGCCTTGTGCTTGCGGATTAATAGTAGGTGAACCAACAATAGCTGCTATGCCACCGGTACAATGCAAAGCTATTTCGTTAATGGCTTCGTTGTTGAGCCTTATAAAATCATTAAACTCTAAAAAATCGCGTGGCGGATAACCACACATAGACAGCTCTGAGAACACTACCAAATCGGCTTGTTCAGCTTTGGCCTTTTGAATGGCCGCTATCATTTTATTTTTATTTGACTCAAAATTACCTATGTGGTAATTCAATTGTGCAATACTAATTTTCAATATATGTAAATATTAGTTTTTAACTAAAACCAAGGTTTTGTATAAATGCCTTTGTTGTTAAACTATTAACCTATCTGTTAAAATGTAATACCAATGTTTAATGCAGTAAAGCTATTGGTAGCATTCCATTTACTGGCATCCATATAATCATATAAACCACCATCGTAACGCAGGCCTGCAAACAGTTTGGTCTGACCGAACAATTCGTAAGTAGCACCTCCGCCTATAATAAATGATGGACGCATAAAATTTATTTTGGTACTGTTCTCACCACTGGCAGGGTCGTCTCTTAACTTAAACTTATCTGCATTGTCCGGATTGTCTACATCAACATCTTCTAACTTTAATACGCTTGAATTTACATCGGCCTTGCTGCGCAATAAAAACCCAAAACCCATTCCAAACTCTCCAAATATGCGCCATTTGTTTTTAATAGGTGTGGTACGCATTTTAAATAAAACAGGTACTTGCAGATAACGTAAATTGTAATTAATAGCCATATCGCTGGTATAAGCAGCTCCGCCCAGTATCTTTGGTGACTCTACATACATGGTTTCGTTAAACTTAACTTTTGAAGTCATATTAATTACATTTACTTCGGTACCAATGGCATAACGGTCGTTTAATTTTTTAGCCACATGAAAACCAAAATTCCAGTCTAAGCTACTACCTCCGTCTTTCAAACTTTTGCTATCAGGCGATGAAAAACTTATTTGTGGTGCTATACGCAAACCAAATTCATATGGTATATCATCATCGCTTTGTGCCACTAATGGTACTACCGAAATTATTGTAATAAATAAAGCTAAAATGTTTCTAATTCTCATATTTTTGTTGCCATGAAGGCGTTGCAATTTATTGATAGTTTTAGAAACTTAACTAAGATTTTTTATTTATTTATTTTTTTGTGTTTGCTTAGCGCTTGCGGAAGCGATTCCACTATAAATGAAGCAGCTAAGGATGTAGAGAAAATTAAAATCATTCGTTTTGACAGTGATCTTTTAAACGTTGACACAGCGCATATTGCCCCTAACCATTTTAAAAGTTTAGCGCAAAAATATGGCGAGTTTTATTTTGGTTTTTGCGAAAACACTTTGGCTATAATGCCTCAAACCAATGACCCTTATTTTGCCAACAGTTTGGTTGGCTTTGTTAAATACCCGGGCATTCAAATTATAAAGCATGAGGTTGATAGCGTATTTCCAGATTTAAATGATATAGAAGATGGTATTTCGTTAGCCATGAGCAGGTATAAAGCGCAGTTTACTGATGCTAAAGTACCCCGTTTTATGAGTTATATTTCTGAGTTTGGTGAAGCACATAATGCCTATGACAGTATCATTGGGATTGGACTGGATATGTATTTAGGCAGTAAATACCAGTTCTATCCGCAGGATTTTCCTGAATTTATGCGTGCTAAAATGCGCAGGGAGTATATTGTACCTAATACGTTAAAAGCTATTGCCATTGCTAATTTCGATACGCAGTTAAAGGATAAACGTTTTTTAGCCTATATGTTGTTTGAGGCTAAAGTGCGTTATTTTACCAAACAGCTTTTACCTGAACTGGATGATACTTTGGTATTTGGTTATACTAAGAAACAACTGGATTGGTGCCAGGCCAGTGAAGCCCAGATATGGAGTTACTTTGTAGACCAAAAATTACTGTATAACCAACAACCTAACGACTATATGCGTTACTTAAACGATGGTCCTTTTACCTCAGCCCCTGGTATTCCGCAGGAAAGTGCTCCTGCTTTAGGTGTATTTTGTGGTTATAAAATATTAGAAAACTATGTAAGTAAAACCAATGCTTCATTACCGGAAGTAATGGCTGAAACCAATTGGGATGAAATATTGAAGAAAAGCGCTTACCGTCCTAAATAATTCTAAAATTCATCCAACTAAAAACTAAGTTCGGATACTATTTTACAATATTCAAATTAAAGTAATTTCCCTTTTAAATGGGTTATAATACATTTGGTTAAAAATAGTTTTATGAACAAAAAAGTACTCCTTACATTAAGCTTTACCTTAGTTTTATTAGTTACTGTATTACATGCGCAGTATTTACCAAATAACTGGCAAAAATCGGGACCTTGGGCCGGAGATTATACAATGCAGTTAAGCGAAACCGAAGGTATTAATTCATCAAAATGCCTGCGAGTAAACTCAAAGAGTAACCAGACTGATGCCTTTGTATTTATTGAACAGTCGTTTAAGGCTAAAAAATATATTGGAAAAACAATAAAACTAAAGGGATTTATCAAAACAGCTCAGGTTAAAAATTTAGCTACTTTATTTATTAGCACTGACAATTCTCATTACAAATGGAATAATAAAAACATAAAAAGTAAAATTACAAATAACCCTATTGTAAAAGAAACAAACAACTACACAAGTATTGAAATTGAAATGCACATTGAAAAAGAAGCACAAACAATAACAATAGGTGCTCTTTTAATGGACAATGGAGCAATTTGGCTAGATGATTTCAGTTTAGAAATAGCAGGTGAAACCAAAACCGATATTCAATCCGCTACCAATGACCCTCAAAACCTGCTGTTTGAAGAGAAGCTAAGTTATAAACCGGAAGAGATATTAGGATATGAAATAAAAGACTCAATGGTAATATTTACTTTCAACTCATTATCATTCCTGTCAACTACAGATGGAATGACTGGTATGTACGAGAAAGTAAAGGATGACAAAATCAGTACTGTTTATATAGCTGGCGATTTTAATGATTGGGATAATAAAAACAATAACTTTAAAATGAATAAAGTTAATGGTGTTTATCAGTTAAGCAAAAAAATATCGGATTTAGGCAACAAAAATACTTATGAGTTTAAATTTGTAATCAATGGCCGTAAATG
>CAYTWI010000116.1:0-11076 GCA_964442045.1 uncultured Bifidobacterium sp. | reverse complement strand
GCAATAGCTTTAACATTAATGTAGGAACTACCAACGCCAATAAATTTGCTTATTACCTGGCAGGTAATAACAATCCTTTATTGTTTTCAAGCACAAAATCATTTGCCTACCAGGCTAAATCGCAAGCCATAACCGAATATTTTTATGTGCTGGCTTTTGATTCTGTAACAGGCTGTACTGTGCAAACTGATACATTACATGTAAACACATTTTTATATCCAAAAGCCAACTTTACATTTACCATTAATAAAGGTGATGTTCAGTTTACCAATCTGTCCGTTGCCGTTCCGCCTCCTACTTATGTATGGCAATTTGACGATGCAAACAATTCGAGCAGCACCAGCATATCACCATCATTTACCTATACCCAAAACAATACCTACAACGTTAAGCTGATAGCCAATAATAACAGTTGTATTGATTCTGTAACCAAACAGGTAACCATTGTGGGTTTAAGTATTCATAACATTACAAAAAACAATATAAGCATATACCCTAACCCGGTAACAGATAACTTACACATTAACTTAGATGGTTTATTAATAACTGATAAATTACAAATACATGATTTAGCCGGTAAACTGATAAAAGAAATAACACCTGAGCAAAAAGAGGTGCTCGTTATTCCAATGGATGATTTAGTAAAAGGTGTTTATATTATAAAATTCAATATAGACGGACAGGTTTATCAGCTTAAAGTAATTAAAGGCTAAAAATAAACAGCCCAATAAATTACTAAACATACATAATTAAAAAGGCTTATGGCTATGCTGTAAGCCTTTTTAATGTGTGAGCCTGCCGATAGAGGTTTCATAAAATTGATATTTAACAGCATTTTTATGAAAACAACTTGCCCATTAGCTTGTCATGTTTATTATGAAAGACTATGTTTTACAAACGACTACCGTTATAAACAAACCGCTAAAAGAAGTATTTGAATTTTTTAGCAAAGCAGAAAACCTCAATAAAATAACACCCAAAGAAGTATATTTTAAAATACTGACGCCATTACCCATCCCGATGGAAAAAGGCACTTTAATTGATTATAAAATTAAACTGAATGGTATTCCCTTTGTTTGGAAAACAAGAATAAGCGAATGGAATCCGCCTTTTAAATTTGCCGACCAACAATTGGTAGGACCTTACAGCAAATGGTACCACGAACACTTTTTTGAAGAAAAGGATGGCAAAACCATTATGACCGATAAAATTACTTACCTTTCAAAAGGATGGATTATAGCACCCCTGCTTCACCGGCTTTTTGTAGATAAAAAAGTGAAGCAAATATTTGAGTACCGCGAAACCCAATTACAACAAATTTTCAAGTAAATTAGTAGCCTATAACCAGGCCTGTTATAAATGGTTAATGATAAAATAGCGAATCAGAAAAAGTGTGAGCACTGTTTTAATTGGACAGATGGCAACAAGGCTTTTTGTGCTCATTGTGGCGAAATTTTAGACCTGGATTACAGAAAAGAAATTGATGAATTAGCCAAAAAGGAAACAGCCTTGATGAGTTAT
Organism: uncultured Bifidobacterium sp.; assembly: GCA_964442045.1. Lineage (GTDB taxonomy): Bacteria > Bacteroidota > Bacteroidia > UKL13-3 > UKL13-3 > JAAFJM01. The sequence goes on along the minus strand of CAYTWI010000116.1, from coordinate 9,555 downwards.
TATAAAATAAAAAACGCTGATTCCAATATTTTGCTTTTGCTCATTGAAAAACTTATTCAGGGAGGCCAGCTTATTGTAATGGCTATTATTGCTTTGGTTACTTTTATCCTTGTTTTATTGCCCGGCTAATGGATTCTATTATTAAACATAGTTTGCTGCTTTCTGCCATTTTTATTGCGCATATCATATTGCTTTATGCTCATGTACACGTGAGTTTAATAGACAATTATCTGGATGATATTTTGCTACTGCCTATAGTATTGGGAATTGCTCTTTTTATACAACGCAAATGGATAGCTAAACACCATCAGTTTGTGTTTAACAAAGTAATTATTGCTGCTGCCTGGTTATATTTCTGTGTAATGTTTGAAATTATTATTCCACCACTACATAAAGGCTTTACTGCCGACTGGCTGGATTGTATAGCTTATGCTTTGGGAGCCTTTTATTTTTATGTGTTTATGAATAAACCAAACACAATTAAACAACAAGCAACGCTTTAATTAATCTTTAAAAAAATACACCAGTTTTTTAGTTTCAAAAAACTCACCTTTAAAATAAGTACTTAAATCAGTTGTTTGCACATGTATTTTACTGCTCATTGCTTTTAAAGCTTTTATCTCTTCCTTTAGGTCTCCGCCTTTCAATAGTATATATCCGTTCAGCTTGGCATTAAAACAATCTTCAGCAATATAGTTCCTTGTCCATTTATACAATTGTTCCAATGGAGCTACAGCCCTGCTTACTATAAAATGAAATTCTTCCTTTAAATTTTCTACCCGCCCCACCACAAAATCAGTATTGGTTAAACCAATGGCAGTAGCTATTTCCTCACCTACCTTTATTTTTTTGGCAATGGAATCGCAAAGTGTAAAAGTAACTTCGGGAAACAATATAGCCAGTGGAATACCGGGAAAGCCTCCACCTGTGCCTATATCCAATACCCTGGTTCCTTTTTCAAACTGAATAAATTGTGCAATAGCCAAACTATGTAAAATATGCTTTTCGTATAACGACTCTATATCCTTACGCGAAATCACATTTATTTTACTGTTCCAGTCAAAATATAAAGCCTGTAAAGCTTCAAACTGCGTTTTTTGTTGATCTGATAAATTGGGAAAATGCTGTAGTATTAATTCGAAACTCACTTTTTAAACTTTAAATAATTGTACTGAATACTGCAAAGTAAAACTATTATTTAGCAATCACAATTTTATTGTACTGGCATGTTCTTATGATTTATTTTTCCTCTTAAATAAATTACTTGCTTAATGTAAAGTTTAAAGTTTTTATTTGAAGTCATAAAATAGTTTCTATGTTATTACAAATAGATAATCTGAATAAGTCTTATGCCAAACATCAGGCACTTAAAAATGTGTCGATGCAAGTATCTAAACAAAGTATATTTGGTTTGCTTGGGCCCAACGGAGCCGGTAAAACAAGCTTAATTCGTATTTTAACCCAAATAACCCAGGCTGATAGTGGTACCATTTTATTTGATGGGGAAACTTTAAAAGAAAAGCATATTTATGAAATGGGTTATTTACCCGAAGAAAGAGGCCTGTATAAAAAAATGCAAATTGGCGAGCAACTGCTGTATTTTGCCGAACTAAAAGGTTTAAAAAGCAGCGAAGCCAAACAACGGGTAAAATACTGGGTTGATAAATTTGAAATTAAAGACTGGCTGGGCAAAAAGGTTGAAGAGCTATCGAAAGGTATGCAGCAAAAGATACAATTTATTGCTACCGTACTACACCAACCCAAACTCATTATTTTAGATGAACCTTTTAGCGGCTTTGACCCTCAAAATGCGCAATTACTGGTAGACGAAATACTAAGATTAAGAGACGAAGGCAGCACTATTATTTTTTCGACCCACCGCATGGATACCGTTGAAAAACTCTGTGATGACATTGTATTAATAAACAAAAGCGAGGTTGTGTTAAGCGGAACTAAAAGCGATATCAGGAAACAATTCAGCCACGATGAATATGCCATTCAATTTAACGGGCAGTTACAAAACGGCCAATATTTTAACATCATAGAACAAGACCAGCACGAAGCTTTAATAAAACTGACAGGAAGTAAAAAAGAAGCCATTAATGAGCTTATTTCAACTATCGACTTAAACTCATTCAGTCCTAAAATAGCCAGTATGGAAGATATTTTTATTAAAATGGTAAATAACGACTAAGCTAAGATGGAGATTGCGCTATCTTCTCGCAATGATAAAACAGTTTCTCATTTTGGGCATTTTGCGTAAAAAACAGGTAATTACTTCCACCCTCTTTCAATTTAAACTGCTTATAAATTTCGGCTACCGTAGTCGGAAAATTTCGTTTACTGATATTTACTTTTGTTAATTGCTTTTCTTTTAAGTATTCTTTAAACGTTGATTTAGCAAAAGGCATGCTCTTTATAACCCTGAAACTACGTCCCATAAAGCCTTTCGGTATTTCATCGCCCACAAAAAAATGAGAGTTTTCTGCCAGCATTTTTAAGCCGCAATAGTTTGCATACCCGTTACTTAAACCTGCTTTTATAATGGCTAAATTAGGCTCAAAAAAGTATTTGCTGTGGTTATTTACCGGTATATCTTTTACTGCTAAATCACCCTGATGAGTAAAGCTTTCTACCGTTTGCCTATCAATAATATTAACTGCTGTGGTTAATGCAGCAATGTTTTCCCCAAAAGAAATTAATACCAAAACTTCCTTCACTTCATTTTGAACAGCAACCACATAAATATTTTCAATATCGGAAAATTTTGATTTGATGTAAGTCAAATCAACCAAAGGCGATAATTTAAGTAATAATTTACTGCTGCATTGTTTAATAACGGGAAGCAATGCCATAATATTGGGGGTGCAGTCTTCTATAATAAATTTCTTGGCATTAGCGTCAGGGCGCCTGTCGGCATCTGCATAAATTAAGTCAAAATGAGTGTTATTGGCTGCCAAATAATCCTCTGCCGATAAACCTAAACGTTCAATATTTTTAAGGCCAATCTTTTTAAAGTTATGGTTTACTATCTGATTTAATTCCGTATTAATATCAAGCGAAACAACCTGAGTAAAAGTATGCGCAAAAGCAATATCATCAATGCCTAAGCCCCCGCATAAATCCAACACATTAGTACCCTTAACTATACCCGATTTGTAAAAAGCAGTCAATTCACTACTTGCCTGTTCATAACTTTTAGCCGGCAACCAGCAATAATTCAACGCCAGTATCGGAACTTTGTGGCACGCTTTTCGATAGTTAATCAGTGTTTCAAATAACAAATTATAATTAACTTCCGTTTGATGTTTGGTTTTAATTTTAAGAATTAATTTATCTAAATCAGCCCTTGTTAAATGATTTATGACTAAATTCTTGAAATCAAATTCTAGTTGTTCGGGAAAAAGATTATACTTTTGCAAAAGGAAATTTCAAGTTAAAATATTTAAACGACAAATAATTACGTAATTATGAAAAAGTTAGCACCAATAGCACTTTTTGCTTTAGTAATCATATTAATGGTTTCTTGCAAAGGTTCTTGCCCAAAATTCTAGGTTTAAACTTAAACCCTTATACCTAAAACCAATAATTTGTTTATCTGAATTTAAACAAATTGAAAGTTTATGTCTTGAATTAAATCAGGATGTAAACTTTTAGCCACAGGGCAATTTAATCCAATGACTATTATTTTTTCTTTGTCTGCATCTGTTAAATTTCCTTCAGGTATTTTTATATCTACGCCAATTTTTGCTACCCTGCGCGGATCAGAAGCCATGTGTTTTTTTACAGTCAATTTTGAACCTGCCAAATTGTAACCCATTAAGCGGGTTTGAATGCCAATGGTAGTTATTATACAACTTGCTAAAGACATGGCCATCAAATCAGTAGGCGAAAAAGCTTCTCCTTTACCAAAATTATCTGTTGGCGCATCTGTTATAATTTTTGAGCCTGATTGCAAATGAGTAGCTTCACATCTAAACTCACCTAAATAAATTACTTCTGCAGTATCCATTTTTTGTTATTTTTGACAGCAATATTAAAAAGTATAATCGCATTGCAAAAACGTATTTTCATTTTAGCATTTATTTTGTTCGGTTTTATGCAATATAACCATGCACAAAATACGCCTATAACCGATGGGGAAATAATTTTGTATAAAGATTATAACATTGGTTTTAATTTAAACTCTTTAGGTGGAGGTGGCGCTTATTACCGCCACGGCTGGCATAAAACAGGAAGCATCAAAAATTTTATTGAATCAGAATTAGCCTACGTTCGTCATCCAAAGGAAGTATGGCGTTACGGATACCAGGATAATCCAAATACTTATACTTATGGCCGTTTAAACTATGTTTTCTTTTGGCGCAATAGTTTCGGACAAAAAATTGAGTTAACAGAAAGAAGCTATAAAAATGCATTGGGCTTAAACTTTGTTTACAATATTGGCATTACACTGGCGCTTTTAAAACCGGCTTATATTGATTATTTTGTGTCGAACCCAAATGGTAGTGCTACCTTGGTAACTGAACGATACGACCCCAACAAACATGTTGATGAATACCGTATTTACGGCAATGGGCCTATACTAAACGGCTTTGGCGAGATAAATGCTAAAGCAGGCTTATTTGGCAGAGCCGGTCTTTCTATTGATTACGGTCAATATCCTGACGAATACAAATCTTTAGAAGCAGGTGTAACTTTAGATGTATTTAATGAACCACTTCCTATGGTGGCTAAAGCCGAAAACAAACAAATATTTCCAGGATTTTATATAGCTTTCAACTTCGGTTGGAAAAATTAATTTAACATATCAACGCTGATATAACATACAATGATTGAATTACCGGTATTAAACGAAGCAAGAGTAAAAAAACCAAGTTGGTTAAAAGTAAAATTACCTACAGGCGAAAACTACAGAAAAGTACGCCAGTTGGTTGATGAATATAAACTACATACCATTTGCGAAAGTGGAAACTGCCCCAATATGGGTGAGTGTTGGGGAGCAGGTACTGCCACCTTTATGATTTTAGGGAACATTTGCACACGTAGCTGCTCTTTTTGCGCAGTGGCAACAGGCAGAGCCAAAACATATGATTTGGAAGAACCTATGCGTGTAGCAGAAGCCATTAAATTAATGAATGTAAAACATGCTGTTTTAACTTCGGTAAACAGGGATGAATTACCTGATAAAGGAGCTAAAGTTTGGGCTGATACCATACGTTTGGTAAAAGAATTAAATCCAACCACTACTATTGAAACTTTAATTCCTGACTTTTTGCGCAAATGGGATTTACTATACCAGGTAATTGATGAAAAACCGGAAGTAGTAAGCCATAACATGGAAACCGTTCCGAGATTGTACCGCAAAGTACGCCCGCAGGCTAAATACGAACGCAGTTTGGAACAAATAAAACTAACCAAAGAGCGCGGGCGCAGAACCAAAAGCGGTGTGATGTTAGGATTGGGTGAAACAGAAAATGAGGTTTTTGAAATTATGGATGATTTAGTGGCTCACGGATGCGATGTTTTAACACTTGGCCAGTATTTACAACCAACCAAAATGCACTTAGCTGTTGAGGAGTTTATTACACCTGAACAATTTGATTATTATAAACAAGTAGGTTTAGCCAAAGGGTTTAAGTATGTAGAAAGTGGTGCTTTGGTTCGCTCAAGCTACCATGCTGAAAAACATATTTAATCATTTAACCACCCATTTTTCATATTTATAAAATGCTACAAAACTTAATAGAGCAAGCATGGGAAAACCGTGACTTGATAAAAGAAACCAAAACCCAGGATGCCATTAGAGAAGTAATAGAATTACTTGATAAAGGAAAACTAAGAACTGCTGAACCTACTGCTAACGGATGGCAGGTAAACGATTGGGCAAAAAAAGCAGTAATCATGTATTTCCCTATTCAAAAAATGGAAACCATTGAAGTGGGTCCATTTGAATTTCATGATAAAATGTTGCTTAAACACAATTATGCTGATTTAGGTGTGCGTGTAGTGCCGCATGCTGTAGCTCGTTACGGTTCGTTTTTAGCAAAAGGTGTTATATTAATGCCAAGTTATGTAAACATTGGTGCTTTTGTTGATGAAGGAACCATGGTTGATACCTGGGCTACTGTAGGCAGCTGTGCGCAAATAGGTAAAAACGTTCATTTAAGTGGCGGTGTTGGCATTGGTGGCGTTTTAGAGCCTGTTCAGGCAGCTCCGGTTATAATAGAAGACAATTGCTTTATAGGTTCGCGCTGCATAGTGGTAGAAGGTGTTAAAGTGGAAACCGAAGCCGTATTAGGGGCAGGCGTTACCATTACCATGAGTACAAAAATTATTGATGTAACAGGACCAGAACCTGTTGAATATAAAGGTGTAGTTCCGGCCCGTTCCGTTGTTATTCCGGGTTCTTATACCAAAAAGTTTCCTGCCGGTGAGTTTCAGGTACCTTGCGCTATTATAATAGGTAAACGCAAAGAAAGTACCGATAAAAAAACCAGCTTAAACGATGCTTTACGCGATAATAATGTAGCTGTTTAATCTGCTTGCTATTTAAGTAGTAATACATGAAAATTGGATTTGATGCTAAACGTGCTTTTAATAACTCAACAGGTTTGGGTAATTATGCACGTTTATTAATTAAATCATTGGTTACAAATTTTCCTGAAAACACCTATTACCTTTTTACGCCTAAAATAGACGAAAAGTTTGCCCGTGAGTTTAGTGAATTCAGGCAGGTTGAAATTATAAAACCCGAAAATTTCCTTGACAAACAGTTTCCGGCTGCCTGGAGAAGTTATAGTATTGGCGATATTGTAAACAACCTTGAACTGGATGTTTTTCATGGATTAAGCAATGAATTACCAAAGGGTATTAACCAGTTAAAAACAAAGTGTGTAGTAACCATTCACGATTTAATTTTTCTTCGTTACCCCAATTACTACAACAATATTGATGCTTATATTTATAAAAAGAAGTTCAGGAATGCATGTAACAATGCTGACTTAATTTTAGCTACAAGCATTCAAACACAAAACGATATTATTGATTTTTTTAAAACCGAAAAAGAAAAGATTCAAGTAAGCTATCAGGCTTGTGATGATGCTTTTTCAGTTGTATATACAGACGAAACAAAAAATTCAATTCGTAAAAAGTACCATTTACCCAAACAGTTTATATTAAGTGTTGGCACCATTGAAAAGCGAAAGAACCAATTAACCATTTTACAGGCTTTAAACGAGTTGGATAATAATTGGGAACTGGTTTTAATTGGTAAAAAAACAAACTATGCCGATGAGATAATAAGTTATGCTAAACAACATGGCTTAGCGGAGAGGTTACATATTTTCGAAAATATCCCGTTTAATGATTTACCGGTTATATTTCAATGCAGTGATTTGTTTGTTTACATTTCCGAGTTTGAAGGTTTTGGAATACCTGTTTTAGAGGCTATGCAAAGCAATATTATGGCAGTTACCTCCAATGTATCATCGTTGCCTGAAGTAATAGGAAACGAGCAGCTAACTATCAGTCCATTTGAAAGCGCTGCATTGGTGCAGTTTATTAAAAATACTTTTAGCCAACCCCATCTTATTAAAAATTATATAGCTGCTGCCAAACAAAGAGCTCAGTTATTTGACAAGGATTATTTAGCCAAAGCATTAATGGATAAATACCTTACTCTTTTAGCATAAAAAAACACAATATAAACTTACGTTTACATTGTGTTCAGTTATTTTAAATACAATTATATTTTATTCGGTAAAAGCACCCATTGCGCTGAATTTTTCAATACGGGTTCTAATTAACTCATCCGATTTTTGTTTACCCAATTCAGCCAGCATTTTATCAATGGCTGTTTTCATTATCTGATAAGTTTCTGTTGGGTTTTCATGTGCACCTCCCAGCGGTTCTTCAAGAATACCATCAATCAGTTTATTGCTTAACATATCGTTAGCCGTTAGTTTTAAAGCATCGGCTGCTTTTTCTTTATGTTCCCAGCTACGCCATAAAATTGATGAACAACTTTCAGGTGAAATAACCGAATACCAGGTGTTTTCCATCATCATAACCCTATCACCTACTCCAATACCTAAAGCTCCACCACTGGCACCCTCTCCTATTATAATACAAATTACAGGCACTTTCAGCACACTCATTTCCAATAAGTTTTTTGCAATGGCTTCGCCCTGTCCTCTTTCTTCTGCTTCTAATCCTGGCGATGCACCGGGAGTATCAATAAAAGTAATAATAGGTTTATTTAGCTTTTCAGCCAGTTTCATTAATCGAAGTGCTTTGCGATATCCTTCGGGATTAGGCATACCGAAATTGCGGTATTGGCGTTGTTTGGTATTGCGCCCTTTTTGGTGCCCTATAACCATTACCGTTTTACCGTTAATAGAAGCAAAACCACCCACCATTGCTTTATCATCTTTTACATTTCTGTCACCATGCATTTCTACAAAGTTTTCAAAGCAATTTTCAATATAATCAAGCGTGTATGGTCTATCAGGGTGACGGCTTATTTGAACGCGTTGCCATCCGTTTAAGTTTTTGTATAATTCTTTTTTGGTGCTATCAATTTTTTGTTCAAGCTCTTTTATGGAAGCGCTAACATCAATCTTTCCTTTTTCAGCAACTTCTCTAACCTTTCTTAATTGGTCTTCTAAGTCTTGTATTGGTTTTTCAAAATCAAAATGTGCCATGCTGCAATAATACAAAGGCTTCTTTAAGTTTTAATAATAAAATTATATTTGGTTGTGTATAAGCTATGTTTTCATAAAATATGAAATATTTTAAGCATAGTACTTGACAAAACAAATCATAAGCCTATATTTGCACTCCTTTTAAGAACGAAAGTAATTAAAAGTAAGTTCTAAAATTTTGGTGTGGTAGTTCAGTTGGTTAGAATACCTGCCTGTCACGCAGGGGGTCGCGGGTTCGAGTCCCGTCCGCACCGCATTAGAAATGGTTTCGTAGCTCAATTGAATAGAGCATCTCACTACGGATGAGAAGGTTCAAGGTTTGAATCCTTGCGAGACCACAACAACTAAAAAAAATTAAAGCCTTGATTCGTCAAGGCTTTTTTTGTTTATAGCTACTCTACTCCATCATTACTTAGCTACATCCGCTTAAATTTAATTTTTAACTTTATAATTTATCCTATTATTGTTTCATGAATAAACTTGTTCGGGGGCTTAGCTTAACGCAAGCTACTTCCCTTAATATGATTGATATGGTTGGAATCGGTCCTTTTGTAACCATTCCTTTTATCATTCAAATAATGGGCGGACCGCAATGTATTTTAGCCTGGTTGCTGGGTGCCTTGTTATCGTTTATGGATGCTTTTGTTTGGGCGGAACTGGGAGCAAAATGGCCACAAGCAGGAGGTTCGTATGTATTCTTACAAAAACTATATGGTAAAAAATACGGCCGTTTGCTTTCGTTTTTATTTGTATGGCAAACCAGTATTAAGGCACCTTTGGTAGTTTCTTGAGGCGCTATTGGGTTTTGCCAGTATTTATCTTTTCTATTGGCTTTAAGTGACATTTCCCA
>CAYTWI010000115.1:0-11339 GCA_964442045.1 uncultured Bifidobacterium sp. | reverse complement strand
GGTGGATGATGCGATTGTGGTGGTGGAAGCCGTGCATGCCAAAATGGAAGAAGAACCTCATTTATCGCCTTATCAGGCAGTACAAAAAGTAATCAGGGAAATTAGCGGAGCGGTAATAGCCATTACATTATTAATGACTGCAGTGTTTGTACCGGTAGCGTTTATGACTGGACCTGTAGGTATTTTTTACCGGCAGTTTGCCATTACCATGGCTACTTCTATTGTTATTTCAGGCTTTGTGGCGCTTACGCTTACTCCTGTGCTTTGTGCCATGATTTTGAAAAACAACCATGGCAAACCTAAAAAGAAAACATGGTTGAACAGATTTTTGGATAGCTTTAACCGTGGTTTTGATAAACTAACCGGTAAGTATGTTGGCTTACTGAAATTAATAGTAAACAGAAGGGTTGTTACTTTTGGTATATTACTGGCTTTTGGCTTGGGTATATTAGGCGTTAGCCAAACACTTCCTTCCGGATTTATTCCAAGTGAAGACCAGGGAATGATTTATGCTATTATTCAAACCCCTCCCGGTTCTACTTTAGAAAGAACCAATGATGTATCGAGCCAATTGCAAAAAATTGTTCAAAAGGTGGAAGGTGTACAATCTATTTCTTCTATTGCAGGTTACGAGGTATTGACCGAAGGCCGTGGTTCAAATGCCGGTACTTGTTTGATTAACTTAAAACCCTGGAACGAACGCAAGCATAACGTTAACGAAATTATTTATGAGTTAGAAGAGAAAGCCAAAGCCATTCCGGGCGCAACCATTGAATTTTTCGATCCACCGGCAGTACCCGGTTATGGGGCAGCGGGCGGTTTTGCATTACAGTTGTTAGATAAAACCAATTCGGGCGATTATAACCTATTGGAAAAAGTAAAAAATGATTTCATGAAGGAACTTGCCAAACGCAAAGAGTTGACAGGCTTATTTACTTTTTTCAGTGCTAACTATCCGCAATATGAAATTGAAATTGATAATGAGCTTGCCATGCAGAAAGGTGTTTCTATTGGTAATGCCATGAATACTTTATCCATTTTTGTAGGTAGTACTTATGAGCTCGGCTTTATTAAATTTCAACGCTTTTTTAAAGTGTTTGTGCAAGCTGCACCTGAATATAGAAGACTACCTTCTGATGTAATGAAACTTTACGTAAAAAATGATCGTGGCGAAATGGTTCCATTTTCTGCCTTCATGAAAATTGTAAAGAAACAGGGTGCTAATGAAATAAACAGGTATAATATGTACAATACTGCCGGTATCAGGGGCGCTCCAGCTAAAGGATACAGTAGTGGTGAAGCTATAAAAGCGGTACAGGAAGTGGCTGCTAAAACATTGCCTCATGGCTTTGATATTGACTGGGCAGCACTTTCATATGATGAGGTAAGACGTGGAAACGAAGCACTTTATATTTTTCTGGTGGTGTTGGTATTTGTGTATTTTGTATTGGCTGCCCAGTATGAAAGTTTCATTATACCTCTGGCAGTAGTGTTCTCATTACCTGCGGGTGTTTTTGGTTCGTTTGTATTACTCAAGGTAATGGGGCTGGCTAATGATATTTATGCGCAGGTTGGCCTGGTGATGTTGGTTGGTTTATTAGGTAAGAATGCAGTTTTGATTGTGGAGTTTGCTATGCAGAAACAACGTGAAGGTGCTACTGTATTAGAGGCTGCCATTGAAGGAGCCAAAGTACGTTTCCGTCCTATTTTAATGACCTCATTTGCTTTTATAGCCGGGTTAATTCCATTGGTAATTGCTCACGGAGCAGGTGCAATTGGTAACAGAACAATTGGCTCATCGGCTTTAGGAGGTATGCTTTTCGGAACCATTTTCGGGGTAATCATTGTCCCCGGATTGTACTTTATTTTTGGCAAACTAGCTGAAGGTAGAAAACTAATAAAACACGAAGATGAAAATTCATTAACCGAGGATTTTGTTCATAGAGTTGACAATTTCCCTATAACTGAAGATGACAATGATGAGTAAGAGAATGAGATTTATATATGTGGGTTCTGTACTTGTGTCGTTACTATTTTCGGCTTGTACAGCCCCATCTGTTGTTCAAAAAACAGAAAACAAAAAGGTACCCGGGAGTTATAACAACAACGCTCAGGACAGCACCAATACTTCAAAGGTAAAATGGCAAAAGTATTTTACTGACCCTTTTCTTAATTCACTTATTGACTCTGCATTGAAAAATAATCAGGAGTTAAATATTACTTTACAGGAAATTGAAATAGCCCGAAATGAAGTAAGAGCAAGAAAGGGTGAATACCTGCCAACCATAGGTTTAGGTGCCGGAGCGGCAGTAGATAAAACAGGGCGATATACAAGTAAAGGCTCCAGTGAAGCCAATATTGACATAAAGCCCGGAACTGCTACCCCCGACCCATTGCCAAACTATATGTTAGGTGCTTATGCTAACTGGGAAGTTGATATTTGGAGTAAGCTGCGCAATGCAAAGAAAGCAGCCTTTAACAGGTACATGTCAACTGCCAGCGGAAAGAATTTTTTGGTAACTAATTTAATTGCGGAAATTGCCAACTCGTACTATGAATTACTGGCTCTTGATAACCAGTTGGACATTATTAAGCAGAATATTGACATTCAAAGTAACGCACTGGAAATTGTAAGACTAGAGAAAGCATCAGGCCGTGTTACTGAATTAGCTGTAAAAAGATTCGAAGCTCAGGTATTAAATACCAGAAGCCTTCAGTTTGAGATTCAACAAAAAATTGTTGAAACAGAAAACCGGATTAATTTTCTGATTGGCCGATCGCCTCAAGCAATTGAAAGAAATGCGGCTGCTTTCAACAATTTGGTTCCTAATAGTATTTATGCAGGCATTCCGGCACAACTGTTAGATAATCGCCCGGATGTTAAACAAGCGGAACTGGCTCTGACTGCCGCCAAGCTGGATGTAAAATCGGCTAAAGCCCGATTTTATCCTTCGTTAGCTATTACTGCCGGTGTAGGTTTCCAGGCATTTGATGCAGGTTATTTAATTAAAGCTCCTGAGTCGTTATTGTATTCACTAGCCGGTGATTTAACGGCTCCTTTAATAAACAGGAACGGTATTAAAGCGGCTTATTACAGTGCTAATGCCAAACAAATACAGGCAGTTTATAATTATGAGCGAGCTATTTTAAAAGCATACATAGAAGTAGTTAACCAGCTTTCTAACATTAATAACTTAAACAAAACTTACGATTTGAAACTGCAGGAAGTGGATGCTTTGAACCAATCGGTTATTATTTCAAATAATTTATTCAGATCCGCAAGGGCAGATTACATGGAGGTGTTGTTAACGCAACGCGATGCATTGGAAGCCAGGTTTGATTTAATTGATACCAAGAAACAACAAATGAATGCCATGGTAAATATTTACCGTGCATTGGGTGGTGGCTGGAATTAATTTTATAAAATGTAAGCACAAAAAGAGCTTGTTCAAAGGAACAAGCTCTTTTTGTTTTGATTGATAGTATTCGTCCGATAGCTACGGGACCGCACCCTAACAACAACTTCTAATATTTTACCCTACCAATTCTTCCCAGTATTCAACAGCTCTGCGGGTGTGCGGTATAACAATAGTTCCGCCAACAATATTAGCCACTGCAAATATTTCAAACATTTGTTCAGTAGTTACACCAGCTTCGTGGCATTTCCCTAGGTGGTATTTTATACAATCATCGCAACGTAAAACCATGCTGGCAACCAAGCCTAACATTTCTTTTACCTGACTGCTTAATGCACCTTCGGCATAGGTATTACTGTCTAAATTAAATAAGCGTTTCAATACTAAGTTTTCTGAGCCTAGTATTTTTTCATTCATCTTTTCGCGGTAAGTGTTAAATTCTTCTACTTTATTCATATTTTTTGCTATTGGCCTTCAGCTACTAGCCTCTGGCAATTTTACATTTTTTATATTTTACAATTCTGCCAGAAGCCGACAGCTAGTTGCCAGAGGTTTTTTTCTTCTGTCTTCCGGCTTCCTTCAAAGCTTTGTTTAGTATGTATTCTATTTGCCCGTTGGTACTACGAAATTCATCCGCAGCCCATTTTTCAATAGACTCCATCATTTCTTTGCTGATACGCAAAGCAAAAGGTTTTTTTTCGTCTTTTTCAGCCATTTAATTTAATTGAAAGCGGCTAATGCGGCTATTTGATATTTGGTTTTTAAATACAATAAATAGTTTTTCATTTTATCGGGTTCTTTGGTTCCGACTAATACTACTGAATCATCATGAAAAGTAATTTGTAAACCCATATTACCAGATATGCTATAAGCACGGTTTTTCTTCCACAATCCTCTATACCCCCAACCACCATACTCCATAATAGGGTTATACTTTTTTACCTGTACGGCTTTTATATTACCCCATTTAAATGCTTTATATGAACGCTGAAACAAGCCAAACTTAACGGAAATGGCTGTTTCATCAATTCTTGATGATAAGGTAAAAAAGAAAAAAATTATTCCGACACCTAACAATACAAATACTGGGAAAATTATATCAGGTATACTTAACTGTTCGTTATGGTAGTTAAGTACCGGAACAATAACAGCCATGATAAAAAACACAATGGAAAGCGGCCACCAGCTTTTTATAAAACTTTGTTTTTCGGTAAATGCTTCCATACTTATTTTTAATTATGTATTACTTATTCTAGTGATTTAAAGTACCTGTATTAATAACAGGATTAGCTGCTTTATCGCTACACAAAACAACCATTAAGTTGCTAACCATAGCTGCTTTTTTATCATCATCCAAATCTACAATTTGTTTGGTTGATAATTGTTTTAAAGCTAACTCAACCATACCTACTGCACCTTCTACAATTTTGGTTCTTGCAGCTACAATGGCGGTAGCTTGTTGGCGTTGTAACATAGCACCTGCTATTTCCTGTGCATATGATAAGTTGCTGATACGCGCCTCCATTACTTCTATACCGGCTATAATTAAACGTTCTGTTAATTCATTTACCAACTCTTCATGCACTTCATTGTTTCCTGAGCGTAATGATATTTCTGCCTGTTCATCGTCAAAATTATCGTAGGGGTATGTACCTGCTAATTTCCTGATAGCTGATTCGCTTTGTAATCTTACAAAACTTTCATAATCGTTTATTTCAAATGCTGCTTTAAAAGTATCGGCTACACGCCATACCAGCACTATACCAATCATAATAGGATTACCCAGCTTATCGTTTACTTTTATAGGCTGACTATCTAAGTTACGTGCACGTAATGAAATTTTTCTTTTTAATAAAAACGGGTTGGCCCAATAAAAACCATTGTCCTTTGCCGTACCGGCATATTTACCAAACAAGGTTAACACCAATGATTCATTGGGTTGAATAATGTAAAAGCCGGGTAACATCATAACTAATGCAATAAGTAAAACCAGTAATAGCATTGTTTTAAACATAATCATACTCACAATGCAGGCTGCAATACCTGCTAATACAAGGAACAACATACCAAATCCGGCAATTCCTTTAAACTCAATTTCTTTTTTCATAGTTTTTTTGATATTAAAATGATATCACAATGATAGTATGTATTTTTTACTTTCAAAAATTTATTATCAAAAAAAATGCTGAACGGCTTTAATAATTGATGGAAAGTTAAATTCGGTTTTGTAGCTTTTTTACAATGGCGTATTTGTAAACTAAAAAAGTAAGACTTAAAATTACTCCATGAAAGTATTGAACAATTACTTATTGACGGGGGAGGAATCGGAGCGTTTAACATACCGCCTTCTAGATAAAAATGATATGCAGGAATGGTTAAAATTTTGCGCTTATCCTGACTCGTTGAAATATATTTTTGACCCTAAAGACCGGGATAAAACACCTGAAGAAAAATGCAAACTTTGGTTTGATAAAGTATTTTGGCGATATGAAAACAACAAGGGGGGCATGAATGCTTTAATTGATAAAGAAACCGGTGCATTAGTTGGCCAGTGTGGCTTATTAATACAGGTAGTTGATGGTATTGAGGAGCTGGAAATTGGCTATTCGTTGATGCCGGCCTTCAGAGGCAAAGGTTATGCCTCAGAGGCTGCACAAAAATGTAAGGACTTTGCTTTTAAAAATAATTTCAGGGACTCGCTCATTTCTATTATTAATGAAGGTAATACGGCATCAGAAAGTGTAGCCTTAAAGAATGGTATGCATATAGAGAAAAATACGCTGTTCAGTGATACGCGGGTAAACATTTTCAGGATAAATAAACCTTAACAAATGACCATTAAAAGTATCAAAATAATTCCATTTAACGACCAATACCT
Source organism: uncultured Bifidobacterium sp. (assembly GCA_964442045.1). Taxonomy (GTDB): domain Bacteria; phylum Bacteroidota; class Bacteroidia; order UKL13-3; family UKL13-3; genus JAAFJM01. The sequence goes on along the minus strand of CAYTWI010000115.1, from coordinate 5,045 downwards.
AACTGCTGTTGATTTGCTTATGAAAGAAATTAATGAGGAGTTCAGCATGCCGGTTTCTTATCCTAACTATAAACCAAAACTTCCGGATTATTACTGGATAGCACTAGATAATGAAGAAGTGGTTGGTTCTGTTGCTTTAAATGTGGTGGAAGATTTTATTGTTTTAAAGCGTATGTTTTTAAAGCAAGCATATCGCGGAAAAGAAAAAGGCATATCGAACCAATTGATGCAAAATGTTTTTAAATGGTGTAAGACACATGGTGTAAATACTATTTATTTAGGTACGATGGAGCAGTTTATTGCGGCACAAAAATTTTACGAGCATTATGGTTTTATAAAAATACAGCAACAGGAACTGCCTGCTCATTTTCCGCATAACCCCGTTGATAATGTTTTTTATAAGTTGGTGCTGCAAAAAAACTTATAATTAACCTGATTTATTGCCATGGCTATTTAAACAAAACTAAAATAATGATTACAACTGAAAGGCTTCGTTTAAGAGAAGTTACCTACCAAGATTTATCTTTTATTCATGAGCTAAATTCTATACCAGAGGTTGACCAATACAATACACTTGGCATTCCAGAAACAATAGCTGTAACGGAGCAATATATTACTGAAATTATATTGGCCCAAAAGGTTAAGCCCCGCGTGAGGTATGTTTACATCATGGAAGATAATACTACACAGCAGGCATTGGGTATGTTTGGATTAACCATTGGCAAACCGCACTACAGGAATGCTGAAGTATGGTATAAAATAAAGCCGATATTCTGGAATAATGGATATGCCAGTGAGGCTTTAAAGGCCATACTTAATTTTGGTTTTAATACATTGCATTTGCATAGAATTGAAGCCGGTTGTGCTGTTGAAAACATTGCTTCGGTTAAAGTTTTGGAAAAAGCCGGATTTACCAAGGAAGCGCATACCAGAAAACTGTTACCCATCAGGGGACAGTGGTATGATAACTTTGGATTTGCTATTTTAGAAGAAGATTTTTTTAAACAATAATTTACTTAGAACCATTTAAAATATGTGTAGAGTTAATTCTGAAACCGATAAACTAAAGGGTTTAAAAACAATATGTGCTGCAGCGTTTTTGCTATTGCTGTTTTGTAAAGTTTCTGCTCAAATACCTTATGGTAATAACAAGGAAGCAGGACAATACATTACTTTGAATGGTGTAAAACATTATTATGAAGTATATGGAAATGGTAAACCTTTATTACTTATTCATGGTAACAGTACAGGCATAAAAGGTTGGGGAGCTCAAATTGAATTTTTCTCTAAAAAGTACAAAGTGTATGCGATTGATTGCAGGGGCCGGGGAAATTCGGACCTTGGAAAAGATAGTTTAACCTATAAACAAACTGCCCATGACATGGCCACTTTTATTGAATTGCTAAAGCTTGATTCGGTAAATGTAATTGGCAAAAGTGATGGTGGTATAGTGGCACTGATGATGGGAATTTATTATCCGCAACATATTCATAAAATGGTAGCATTCAGTGCCAATTTGTGGCCCGACACCACAACATTGCTTCCCGAAACCTTTAATGATATACACCATGAAAGGGTGCATGCTGAAAAAATGCTGGCCATGAAAGATACGACTCAAAACTGGTACTTAACTAAACTACGAAACAGGTTGATGGAGTTTCAACCACACATTGCCACATGGGACTTGCAAAAAATACAGGTTCCTGTTTTGGTATTATCATGCGACAGGGATGTGGTAAAGGAAGAGCATACTTTACTTATTTATAAAAATATTCCAAAAGCTAATCTGGCTATTTTGTCTAATGAAACCCATTCTGTAGCCAAGCAAAATCCGGGTTTGTTCAATACTACTATTGAACGGTTTTTAGCAGAGTCGTTTAAAGGCTACAGCCGAAGATTTGAGCGATAACTCAACTGCTGGTAGTCAGGTTATAAATTAAGCGTTTAAACTACTCGTTTTGAAGTAAATTAACTTAATTTGCGGCTGTTTTTATGAATACTGAACCAAAAAGATATTTAATAACAGCGGCTTTGCCTTATGCAAACGGACCTGTTCATATTGGCCACTTAGCGGGCTGTTACTTACCTGCCGATATTTATGTACGCTACTTAAAAGCACAAGGTAAAGATGTGCTTTTTATTTGTGGTAGCGATGAGCACGGAGTGCCTATTACCATTAAAGCAAAAAAAGAAGGCATTACGCCACAGCAGGTGGTTGACAAATATGATGGTATTATGAAAAATGCGTTCCATGATTTTGGTATTGATTTTTCATACTATGGACGTACCTCATCAAAAACACACCACGACACCGCGCAAGCATTTTTTAAAACCTTGTACGATAAAGGTGTATTTAAGGAAGAAGTTACCCAACAATATTACGATGAAGAGGCTAAACAATTTTTAGCTGACCGTTATATTACCGGTACCTGCCCTCGTTGTGGCAATACGAATGCGTATGGTGACCAATGTGAGAAATGTGGAACTACATTAAGCCCTACTGACCTGATTAATCCTAAATCGGCTTTAAGTGGTGCAACACCTGTATTGAAAGAAACCAAAAATTGGTTTTTGCCAATGGGCGATATTCAACAAAGCGAAGCTTTTCAGGATTATATAAAACGTTTTGACAATTGGAAAAGTAATATTAAAGGGCAATGTCAAAGCTGGTTAACGGAAGGCCTACAACCACGTGCCATGACCCGTGACCTGGATTGGGGCGTGCCGGTTCCGGTTCCCAATGCGGAAGGAAAAGTATTGTATGTTTGGTTTGATGCTCCGATAGGATATATAAGTGCTACGAAGGAGTGCTTGCAACTGGCTACCAGCAACTGGCAACTGGCCAATGCAGGTGGTGAGCCAGGAGCCGAAAGCCAGAAGCCAGCGGCTTTTGAAGATTGGTGGCAAAACGATGAAACAGCATTGATTCATTTTATAGGTAAGGATAATATTGTGTTTCACGCTATTATTTTCCCGATGATGCTGATGACACACGGGCAATATATTTTACCAACTAATGTACCTGCCAATGAATTTTTAAATTTAGAAGGTGATAAAATTTCAACCAGTCGTAACTGGGCAGTTTGGTTGCATGAGTATTTGGTTGATTTCCCTAACCGACAAGATGAATTGCGCTATGTATTAACAAGCATTGCGCCTGAAACCAAGGACAGTGAGTTTACCTGGAAAGATTACCAGACACGCATAAACAGTGAATTAGTGAGCATTTTCGGCAATTTTGTAAACCGTGTATTGGTATTAAGCGATAAGTTTTATGCCGGTAAAATTCCGAGTGTAACAAGCGCTTTAACGGATGAGAAATTAATAAACTGCCGTCAGGTTTGTTTGGATAGCATAGCGCAAAGCTTACATGGTATGCGTGAAGATTTAGATGCAGTAAAATTACGCGATGCACAAGCTGAGTTTATCAATGTAGCCAGGGCCGGCAATAAATATTTAGCCGACACTGAACCATGGAAACTCATTAAAACGGATGCAGAAAGTGTTAAACAAATTATGTTTGATGCTTTACAGATTTGTGCCAAGTTGGCTATAGCTGCAACTCCTTTTTTACCGCATACTGCAGCCAAATTAAAGGCTATGTTAAATGCACATGATTTGCATTGGAGTTCACTATTCAATGAGAACATTTTAACGGAAAACCACCAGTTGGGTAAGGCGGAGATTTTATACAAGCAGGTGGAAGATGAAGAAATTCAAAAACAATTAACCCGTTTGGAAAATATAAAAAAGGCAAATAGTGAACAACCTGCTACTACACAAACTTTAGCTGAATTAAAGCCTGATATTACTTACGAGGATTTTGAAAAGCTGGACTTGCGTGTAGGTAAAGTATTGGAAGCAGAAAAAGTTCCGAAAGCTGATAAACTATTGAAATTGACTGTTGATTTGGGTTTTGAAAGAAGAACTATATTAAGTGGTATTGCAGAGTATTACAGTCCGGAAGAACTTATAGGTAAGCTGGTAACAGTAGTAGCTAATTTAGCTCCACGTAAAATACGTGGTATTGAAAGCCAGGGTATGTTGTTAATGGCAGGCAACGATTTTGGCAAGCTATACAGTGTAGGACCTGAAAAAGATATTGAAGCCGGAAGCGTAGTAAAATAAGGCAACAAGATGGTTAATGCATTGGAACAACTGAAGCTTACCTGTAACCAAATTAGTGCTTTAACTAATGATGAGTGGGACGCTTTCAGTACCATATGGAAACCTTTTAACGCCAAACGCAAGGAACAATTAACCCTAGCTGATAGTATTGAGAAACATTTGTACTTTGTATATGAAGGGGTGCAACGTGTTTATTATTTTGATGAATCTGGCAGGGAAGCAACCATTGTTTTTACCTATGCCCCTTCTTTTGGTGGCGTGCTTGATTCATTTATGCTGCAACAGAACTCAAAGTACTATTACGAAACCCTTACTCCTTCAAAATTTTTAGTAGCTGATGAAAGTGATGTAAAGCAGTTAATGGCTACACACAAAGCTATTGAAGCTTTAATAAGGCAAGGTGTAAGCTTTGCTTTATCGGGAGTATTGGAGCGCTTAACCGAATTGCAATGTTTTTCATCGGAAGAAAAATTTAAACAGCTTTTAAAACGCAGCCCGCATATTTTGCAATTGGTTCCTCATAAATACCTGGCTAATTATATTGGTATTGATGCGACTAACTTCAGTAAATTGATTAATAAGATAAGGATTTAAAAATGTTGGTTTTTACCAATAATTATTGGTTTACAATGTTTCAGTTTTGTGACGAAATAAAATAACAACACAAAATGAATACAGCAAAAAAAGTAAACGTAGCCGCAAAAATTTTTATCGGCATCTCTGCATTAAGTCTATTGTCCGTTAGCTTAATGGCTTTTGGCAATCCTCAGTCAGTAATGGATTTAGTACAGGTAAAACTCAACAATACTGACGCGTATAGCTCCATCAGAGGTATATATGGCGGAGTGGGTATGTGTATAGTATTACACCTTGTTTATTTATTTTTTAAAAATACTAAAATGGCCTTAGGTTTCCTT
>CAYTWI010000114.1:0-11344 GCA_964442045.1 uncultured Bifidobacterium sp. | reverse complement strand
CTGGGTATATTGAAGTTTTTCTTTTACAAAACATTCGGGAAAGTAAACAGGATAAGGGGAGAAGTGTTTGGTGTAATTCCGGATTACCAGGAAAAAGGAATAGAAACCGGTATGATTATAAAGTTATACGACTCTATGCAGAAGTACCCTGAAATAAACGCATCGGAACTGGCCTGGATTGGCGATTTTAATCCTAAAATGCACGGATTATTCCATAAGCTGGGAGCTAGAACCACTAAGGTACATAGGACATATCGTTTAGTTATTTAGTTGGTAAGGTTAATAGGTCGATAGGAGGCTGGTTCTCGACTCCGCCCGAACTGACAAGGCACATTGAGCGAAGCCGAAATGTGTGTTAGGTTTACTATACAAAAAAAAAGGCTGCTCTGAAAGGGCAGCCTTTTTATTTCAATCTCTTTAGTTTGGTATAATTCTTAACTCTCAAGGGTACATTGAGCGTAGCCGAAATGTACTTATAAGCTTTCAGCTACCACTTCTTTTACCTGCGGTACCATACGGGTAAGCAAACCTTCAATACCTTTTTTCAGTGTTACGGTTGATGAAGGGCAGCCACTGCATGAGCCTTTCAGCTCTACAGTTACCAATCCGCTTTCTTCGTTAAACGATTTAAACGAAATCATACCACCATCGCCTTCAACGGCAGGCTTAATATAAGTATCCAATACATCAAGTATTTGTGCTACAATAATATTGTCGGCTCCGGGAATGCCGGATTTGTCAGATTTGTAGGAGATAGGCTCGCCTGCCTCTACATAAGCCTTTAAAAATTCTTTTACAATCGGAACTATCTCGTCCCATTCGCCTCCCTGAGTGCGGGTAATTGTTACAAAGTTATTCATTACAAACACGCCATTTACAAAGCTGAATTCGAACAGGCTTTTAGCAAGGGGCGAGGCATTGGCTTTTTCTTTTGTTGGATAATCTTCAGCCTCGTCAGGTAAAATCATTTTATTGAAAACAAACTTCATCGTTTCCGGATTAGGCGTTTGTTCTGCGTATATATTTAAAAAAGCGGTATCAGTCATTTTATTTTTATTTAATTTAGGTCAGCAAACATACAAATAACATTTATCTTCATTCAATTGTTTTAGCTAATAAATATTGTTAGCCGGTTTTATTGTTGAATTGTTTGATTGATGTGTATTGTTAAATGGCTAATTGTTTAATTGTTAAGAAATGTTGACTATATGTTTTCAGGTGTTTGTGTTTCAAAAGCTACTTTTTTAGTTTAGATTTAATAGCGACTACCTGTTCGTTTATTTTTTGCTTGGCTTTGTCTATCTGCACATGCGAAGCAATGATGTTTTTATCAAGCTCATGCAAGTGTTTTATTTCATCGAGCAATAGCTTATGATAAGTAACGACCTGCTGACTGTTTTCCTTTATTTGCTCCAGTTCATGCGCATGCAGTATTAATGCATTTAATTCATTATCAATATCAATACTGGGCTTTTCCAGGGTAATCATTTCGCCTGTGCCAATGAGTAACCAGGTGGCATTTATAGTCGGGTAGGTGTGTAGTATTTTCTGTAAAATGTCTACACCGGGCTTATTGCGCCCACTGGTAATATGAGTAATTAAGGGTAGTCCGATACCCAGTTCGTTAGCAAAAGCTGATTTAGAGTTGCTAAACCTTTCCATTATTGCGCAAACACGCTCGTTCAATGCATCCATTTTGATTATAAGCTACTTAAAACATTTGTAAAATACCTTATTTACAAATGTAATACAATTTAACAATTGTAAAAATAGCTGTATAGAAATGTAAAGTCGATGGTTTGCATGGTAATTTAGATTTATAGTCGTTAATTATTGAAAATAAGCTGTTTGGATATACTTAAATCCGCTGAATTTACAAATGAAAAACTACTAAAACATTTGTAAAAAGGTTCTTTTAGGTACTATTTAAGGCTATTGATAGCTGAATTCTTTTAATACTAAAATTAGTTGGACGGAAGGATACCAATTCCGGACAGCGGATTCGAAATACACGGAATGGAATAAAACAAAAAAGCTGCCCTTATGAGCAGCTTTTTAATATTTATATAAGTTCTAGGCTCCGCTCGAACTACCCTTTGGTAATCACATAGTGCGAAGTTGAAATATTAAGCTTATAGTTTTATACAAACGTTTTTAGGCTCTGTAAAGAAGCGTAAAGCTTCCCAGCCCCCTTCACGGCCTACACCGCTTTGTTTCATTCCCCCGAAAGGGGTGCGTAAGTCGCGTAAAAGCCAGCAATTGATCCAGATAATACCACTTTTTACCTTAGCTGCCATGTGATGTGCTTTGTTAAGGTTTTCTGTCCAGATGGTTGCTGCCAGTCCGTATTGTGTGCTATTAGCCATTTTCAATACTTCTTCTTCGCTTTCAAAAGGTGTTAGTGTGACTACAGGGCCAAATATTTCTTCCTGATTGGTTCTGCAGTCAAAAGCCAAACCCTCAATTACGGTAGGAGCAATAAAGTATCCGTTGGCATTTTCACCCGTTAACTGAACGGCATGACCACCAGTTAAAATTTGCCCGCCTTCCTGTTTGGCTAAATCAATATAGCTTAAAACCTTTTCAAAATGAACCCGGCTCGCAATGGCACCTACTTTTGTATCGTCATTCAACGGATTACCTACTTTCATTTTCTGTGTTTGTGCTACAAAAGCTGTTTTAAAGCTTTCGTAGATACTTTTTTCTACGAAAATACGTGAGCCACACAGGCAAATTTCGCCCTGATTGGTGAAAGAAGCGCGTACACTTTCACTTACGGCTTTATCGAAATTACAATCGGCAAAAATAATATTGGGGTTTTTACCTCCTAACTCAAGCGATAGTTTTTTAAACATAGGAGCAGCTACACGGGCTATTTCGGCCCCTGTTTTGGTACCCCCAGTAAAGGAAACAACGCTTATTTTAGGGTGGCTTACAATAGCTGAGCCCACTTTTGGCCCTAAGCCGTGAACTACATTTAAAACGCCTTTTGGCAAACCGGCCTCTATACATAATTCAGAGAAAAGGAAAGCGGTCATAGGTGTAATTTCACTTGGTTTGGCTACCACACAATTACCGGCAGCCAAAGCCGGGGCTATTTTCCATGTAAATAAATATAAAGGTAAGTTCCATGGACTTATGCAGCCAACCACACCAATAGGAGTGCGTAAGGTATAGTTAATAGCATGTGTACCCATAGCGTGTGATTCGCTGGCATAATGCTCTATACCGGTTGCAAAGAAATGTATATTTTGTGCAGCACGTGGTATTTCACCTAATTTGGCTAGCCAAACCGGCTTGCCCTGGTCTATACTTTCTGCCAAAGCCAGTTTGTCGTTATCGCGTTCAATTAATGAAGCCAGTTTTAAAAGTATCCGGCTGCGCTCATTAACAGCCATATTGCTCCATAAAGGAAAGGCCTTTTCGGCAGCCTCGTAAGCTAATTGTACATCATTTTCATCACTGTCCGGGCAAAGGGAATATACACTGCCTAAAGCTGGATTGACATTATCAATATAGTTTTTCGAAACAGGTTCAACTAATGAACCATCAATATAATTAGCTATTTTTTGCATAAAATTATTTTATCTTAAACATTCGGCAGGGTCTTGTTCTGCCGCTCTTTTGGCGGGTAAAATACCAAATATTAACCCCACGCTGATAGATATAGTAAAACTAAAAAATACACTCAAAGGAGAAACAATGGTTTCTATATCGGTCAGTTGTTCAATGAGTAAACTTAAGACCACGCCCAGTATAATACCTATAAGCCCCCCGGAAATACTTATGGTAACACTTTCGGCCATAAACTGCATAACTATATCGCGCTTACTGGCACCAATGCTCATGCGAATACCAATTTCTCTTACCCGCTCTAATACACTGGCCAGCATAATATTCATAATGCCTATACCACCTACCAGCAGGGAAATAGAAGCAATGATGCCCAAAACGGTATTGAAAAGTTTTTTTGTCTTTTGCTCTTGCTTTAGTAATAATTCAGGTACTATAATTTCAAAATCGTTTACCCCATTGTGGCGCCTTGTTAATATACGCTGTATTACATCAACTGACGACTCAATGGCCTCACTTTTATTGACTTTTACTACCAGTCTGTCTATTTGATGGTAATTGTTATCGGTTTGTTTAGGAGCATTTTCGTCCTGATTTTGCGATGCTTTTATACCGGCTATAGTAACCAACCCGCGGTTTTTGTATCGTAACAGGAAAGTTTTTACAGGTGTATATACTTCTAAATCAGCATTACGTATGGAAAGCTTCTGCATATTGCTTTCATCTACATTTTTAGGACGCAGAACACCTACAATCTTTAACCAGTTGTTGCCGCATTTTATTTCCTGCCCTATAGGGTCAACGGTACTAAAAAACTTGGTAGCTACTTTTGCTCCGATTATACAAACTGATTGGGCGTTATTAAGCTGAAAATCGGAAAACAGATTGCCTTTAGCAAGTTTAAAATCAAGCAGGTGGAAATAAGCATTGCTAACACCTACCAGCTTGCCGCTTAGTTTGATACCTTCTCTTATAAATAAATTTTGTTGTTCTATTTCGCTGCTTACAGCTTCGGCAGCAGGTAAAATAAGCGATATATTTTCAGCATCTTTGGTGGTTAAACCGGGACTGAATTTCTTTTGCTCAATACCGCTTTCTTTGAGTTGCTTTTCTTCGTCTTTGGTTTTAATAACCGGCTTTATAACTATGTTATTGGAGCCAACCTGTTTTATTTGTTCTAATATTTGTTTCTCCGCGCCATTACCTATGGCCAGCATGGTAATAACAGCTGCTACCCCAAAAATAATTCCAAGCGAAGTAAGTAAAGCCCTGAACTTATTGGTAAGCAAGGCCTCCATGCCATTTTTAAAATTAAAAATTATCCTTTGTAAATGCATGGGTTAAGAAACCGGGTAATATTTATTAACGATCCTTGCTGTTAAACTTCCTGTAACCACTGTCTGTGCCTGGAGCTCCGTTACCACTGTTGTTATTACGGTTGTTATTAGAATTGCGGTTATTGTTATTTCTGTTATTACCGTTGTTATTATTGTTATTCCTGAAATTACGGTTGTTATTGTTTCTGTTATTATTATTGTTGTTGTTACGGTTGTTATTATTGTTCAGCCTGCGCATTTGCTGTGCTTTAAAATCAACATTCTCCGCATCGTTTATAATAATTTTACCACCGCTTAATTGCTCCAGATGGGCCATAATCTGTTCGTCACCCAAAACCTCATCGTTCCAGTTACGGCAATTGGTTTTCATAAAACTTCCAATAGCATTGATGTAGGCTGTTTTAAAGCTACCGTCTTCCAAAGTAGTTACATGGTCTATCATGTTTTGAATATTCTTGCCATAAAACCTGTAAATGATTTTTTCCTGCGGATAAGCCATTGTTGGTGGCTTTACATATATTGATTCCGGAGTTGGTTTTGGGTATGGCGATTCTAAATCAAGTTTAAAATCGGAAATGATAAATAAGTGATCGTATAGTTTGTGTTTGTAGTCAGCAATATCGCGTAAATGCGGATTTAGCTGACCCATTAAAGTTAATATTTCATCGGCTACTTTCTTGCGTTTCTCCACGTCTTCAATCTGGGTAGCATACTCAACCATTTTTTGAATACTACGCCCATATTCTGATAATACTAATTTACTGCGTTGCGTATTGTATTCTAAATTCAATTGTTTTTCCATAAAGGCGCAAGGTAAGTATATTGAACTGTAAATTTCAAGAGAAAAATATAAGACCAATATGCATAAAAAAGGGCCGTAAAATTAATTTACAAGCCCTTAGTTTCAATTAATAAAAAATATATGTTAGATAAGAAATTTATTTATAAAACTTAGCCACCTGCTTGATACCGGAGCCTTTCAGCTCAACAAAATAGATGCCTGCAGGTAAAAGCTCCATGTTCAGTTTTAGGGTTCTTTCCCCAATTGCTGCTTCCATGTTTTGCTCCATTACTTTTTGGCCTATTGAATTGTAAATAGTTAAATACGCATTTTCTGTAACAGCGCTACTTACAGTGATATTTAATACATTTTCAACCGGATTCGGAAAGGTGCTGAAATAATTGTTTTTGGCATTGTTTACATTGTTTATTCCTGTGCCGGGTGCACCCATTATGGTGTCGCATGACGAGGCGGTACAAGAATCGGCAGTATTGGCTACTGTAAGACAAACCACATGCGGACCGGGTGTAGTGAATTTATGCTTTAAAGGTATAGTTGAAGAGGTAATGGTTCCTGTTCCATCATCAAAAGTCCACGTATAAGAGGTATTGGGTACTGAATATTGCGGAATGAATTGCGTGGTATCCGTTACAGTATCTCTATACGAATAAAAGGCTGCGCTGCAAGGGCTGCTGTTTGAAATAGTTTTGCATGAAGTGCTGTGGCAGCTGGTGTCTAAATGATTGACAACCGTTAAACATACATTATGGGTTCCTTTTCGGTGAAACTGGTGACCGGTTACAGGGTAGGGTTCTGCAGAAACAGGAGAGCCATCGTCATAACTCCAGAAATAAACTAAATTAGCACCTAATGATTGTGTGGCATTGTACCATATCATACCATTGGTATCGCCATAATAAAACCAATTAGCCACACAAGGGGAGGTGTTATTAATAAAAACACTATCGCATTTTTTAGAATAACAAGTTGAATCGTTTAATCTTGATACATTTAAACAAACATAATGCCATCCCGGATTTTGAAAAGTAAATACCGGACTGGTATTGGTTGACATACCAATGGCACCATCGTAATCCCACCATGAGCGCAGGCCGGCTCCTCCGGTAGAGGTATTGGTAAAGGTAACTGTTTTGGTAGAGTCATTTACCGAGTGCGTAAAATTAGCCACGCATTGTGCCTGCGAAAATTGGTAATTAACAAAGAAGAATAGCACTACCAGTGCTGTTTTTGATAGGTAATGATTAATGGGGTTTGTAAAAAGTTTCATAATTATTTAGGGTTTAGTTTGTTTGAAAGAGTAGTACGAAAGTTCCAATTAAAATGTTAGGGCGTTATGAAAAATTGTAGGGAAAACCACTTATTTTTTACAATTCATTAATTTAAAAAACAGCGGGCATTTATTTTTTAAAAGAAAACAATAGATTGCCTGCGACAAATTAAAGCCCCATTGAACATGATACCCACTACACCTATTATTGACCCTGCCTTAAGCCCGGATATAACACAAACAAATGTTACCACAACTGGCGAAAGCCCTGCTGAGGCATTAGGGAATTTATACGAAGAAATAAGAAGCGAAAACGAAAATAAGGCCAATACAAATAATTAACCAAGCAGGGGTTTGTACTTAAAGACTTGTTTAATCTAAAATACCCGAAAACAGGTATTGGTTAAGAATGCTCCCTGTTGTTTTTTTGTATAAACTATTTAAAACAATTTTATTATGAACAAAGTAGAAGTAAACAATCTAGAGCCTTATCACATTAATTACGTACATGCTTCATGGCTAGACCTTGAAAAGGATGCCATAGGCATTTTTATCGACTTTACTATCAATGCAGGTGACACGGTAACACATGAGTTTAATAAAAGTACGGGAGATGAACCTGACACCTTAATTTATTATATAAAAAACAATCCTAATGATTTAACTGGTGTTTCTAATTATACTAATAGTATATATGAGACGAGTAATCATGTTGGTGGCCCGTCATTAAATATCCGGTTGGTTATAGTAGATGTTCATGGCCTACTAAGTCCGAAGCCAGATGTAAATATACGCTATATTTTGGGTTAGAACGTTATCGATAGTCAAGAGCATAAAATTTATTACGTATCGGCACCTTTTGCTTCTTTTGAAGAAAATTCTGAAATAAACAGGAGTATTTATATTATAATTAATATGAACCTACTTAAAGATGATATAGTTTGTGGTCACAGTTTTACGTTTGATGGTGACCCAGATAATCATAATGATACATTTACGGTAAATGTAATTTCAAATGAGAATAAAGATAGGCCCTTGATGCGTTATGCTGAGATATTTGGTCCATTTAAAACAACAAATCACAGAGTTTCATTATCTACTTCAGTAAATGGTGGCAAACCAGCTCCAGCACCCGTAGGCATAAAATCATATGGTAATCATATAGATTAAAATACACACCAATCAGCTTAATTGAAAACATTCCTGTTCCTGTTTTTATTTTTAGTCTATGGTATTACTGGCCGAGGCAAACAATTAGAAAATATCGATTTTTCTAAGCATGTTTACCAATATGATTTATTGTTAAATATAAACCCCAATGAAGCCAAATTGGAGTTAGATTGGTTAAATCGTTATGCAGGCAAAACATTGCCAGGCAAAGTGCTAGTAATGTATTGCAATACGAGGTGGTATATCGAAAAGGGAAAATGCGACAGTGCCATGTTTTTTGCCGGGAAGGCTTGGCATTTAGCCAACGAAAAAAGTACCCAAGTTTGGGCCGCCATTAGCATGGGGGCGGCCCACCGCTGTGCCAGGCAAGTTGATAGTGCCTTGAGCTATTATTTTTTAGCAGAAAAGCTAGCCAATACATTCCATGATACAACTGCACTCATCCGAAGTTATTTTTATTTAGGGCACTTACATTCGGAGTTGGGTAAGTTTGAAAAAGCAGAGAGTTTTTATACCTTAAGCAATGGACTATCCAAAACAATAAGGGATGACATCTTTTTGGCGCGTACTACCTTAGCGCTTGCGAGTAACCTGGCTGATAGAGGTTATTTGAGAAAAGCTTTACCTGTACTCCATCTAGCCTTGTATCAATGTGAAAAAGCAAATTTAATAGGGCCCACAGCCACTGCTTGTAATAACCTGGGATTACTTTACAAAGAATTGGGCCAATATGCATTAGCCAGTAAATACTTTAAAGCATCGCTACGCATACAAACGGAAGTAAACAATGTACTGGAAATGGCCACGGAACATAATAATTTGGCTATGATATTGATGTATGAAGGTAAATATGCCCAAGCTATTACTTTGTTATTAAAGGCTGAAAAACTATTTGAACAACTGAATAATAGATCAATGCTGCCTGAGGTATACCATAATTTAGCACTCTGTTATGCACAAACTGGCGACTTTAAAATGGCTTATGCTTACAAGGAAGAGCAGAAAAACTTAAGCGATAGTTTACGAGGTATTGAAATGCTTAAGTATACGGAACAGTTGCAGGAAGAGTTTGAAGCGGAAAAACGACAACTCGAAATAAGTAACTTAAAGCAAGAAAATGAAGTAAATGAACTTAAAAACAAAGCAAGTACCAGGCAGCGCAATGTTTTTATAGCACTTGCTATTGGTTTGTTAGGTGTAGCATTACTGGTATTTTTTTATTTACGCCAAAGGGTGCACAATGCCAAGCAAATAAATACCAAAAACCAATTGATACATAGGCAGCAAATGGAGGAAGTTTTACGCAAAAGCGAATTACAATCCATACATACCATGTTGGAAACTCAGGAAAAGGAAAGAAAAAGAATAGCCGAAGATTTACATGACCGATTGGGTAGCATGCTTTCAACCATTAAACTCCAGTTTAGTCGTTTTAGCCCCGATGAGCAAACAGATAAACAACCGTTTAACAAAGTAAGTCATATGCTTGACGATGCCTGCGAAGAAATTCGTTTGTTATCTCATAATTTAGTATCAGGCGTATTGTCTAACTTCGGATTAATTCCTGCATTAAACGATTTAATAACTGCTTTAAAGGAATCAAGTACACTTATTATTGATATGCATGTACACAGTATGGAAGCCCGTATTGATAGTGATACAGAAATAAACATGTACCGTATTTTTCAAGAATTATTTAACAATACCATTCGCCATGCAAAAGCTACCCGTATTGAAATTGACATATCTCGATTCGACAATCAATTGGTATTCATTTATAGCGATGATGGCGTAGGGTTTGATACAAGTGTGGCTCAGTCGGGTATTGGTATTAAAAACATGTACTCTCGTTTAAATAAATTAGGAGGCAGTTTACATATAGATAGCGGGCGAGGTAATGGCAGTACTTTTATATTTACAATTCAATTATGATTCAAGTAATAACAACTGATGATCACCGAATGTTTACCGATGCATTATCGGTTTTTTTTACACCGGAAAGTGGCATCCGTTTAATTGGTTCTGCGGCCAATGGCGATGAGTTAATGGCATTGCTTAAACAGCAACAGCCCGATGTTATTTTGCTTGATATTAATATGCCGGGCATGAATGGTATTACCGCCACCAGCATAATACGCAAAAAATACCCACAGGTAAAAATTATCATTATTACCATGTACCGCAACCGCGAATTTATTATTAGCTTATACAAACTAGGGGTAGATGGTTATTTGCTAAAGAACAGCAGTAAAGAAGAATTGATTGGCGCTATTAAAACCGTTTACAATGGTGGTATGTGTTTTAGTGATGAAATAAGCCAAACTGTATTAAATGGTAATAAATACGAACGTACTGATCATTTTGATGATACTAAATTAACATTATCTAAACGTGAAACCGAAATAGTACGCTTGTTAGCCAACGGGCTCTCGAGCCAAGAAGTAGCCGACAACCTTTTTTTAAGCTATTACACCATTGAAACGCACCGTAAAAATTTACTCAATAAACTTAACCTCCACAATACAGCCGAGCTGGTAAAGTATGCTGCCCAATTGGGCTTATTGGATTAAGAAAAATCAATTGCATACCCCTAAACTTTAAACACGCCATCATCAAAAAATGGCGTTTTTTATTGATTCAATTGAACGGTTTTGACAATAGGTAAAAATACCTATTCATACCAGATACCCCATATAAATATCTGTTTTTAAAAACAGGTATTTATAAGCTAAAATATACGTACCCCAGAATATAATTTTGTTATACAAAAGCTTTTGAAGTGGAGCAGAACCCACTAAAAAAACGACTTGATTCACCCAAGTTTAAAGTGGAGGCGCATATCCGAAAAGCCTTATGAGTAGGAATAGTAAAAAATAAAAACAATGGCACAAATAAACATTTTAATTGCAGTGGACAGCGCTGATTTAGCAGAAAAAGTACTAAATGGTTCATTGCAGCCGGGCACAGAAAATTCTCCAACAGGTCTTGGCTCATGGAACTCATCAGATGTATACATTAGCATGGTGACTCAAAATGGTAATGTAACCAATGGTTCTTCAGAAGGATTATCAGAGTTAAGTATAACCTGCGATGCGGGCGATGAACTTCAATGGTCAATTGTATCATTTGATATGAATAGCAGACAAACCCCATATTTATATCATGGTCAATTTAACTGTACTAACCCAGTAGGTG
>CAYTWI010000113.1:7914-11682 GCA_964442045.1 uncultured Bifidobacterium sp. | reverse complement strand
AAATCAATACTTTGCACGCATGCCTATTCACTTATCAACAAGAAAATGATAGACATAAAAGTTTTTTTTGTTTTTATTATTCATTAAACACTTGACATTTAAGTATGCTATTATAACTTTGTTTTTGTAATCAATTAAATAAATCAACAACTATGGCAACAACTAAAAAAACAAAAAAGGCAGCTCCTACTAAAAGTGCAGCTCCTAAAAAAGTAGCTAAAAAAGCAGCAGCAAAAAAAGCAGCTCCTAAAAAAGCAGCAAAAAAAGCAGCTCCTAAAAAAGTAGCTAAAAAAGCAGTAGCTAAAAAAGCGGCTCCTAAAAAAGCAGCAAAAAAAGTAGCTAAAAAAGCAGTAGCTAAAAAAGCGGCTCCTAAAAAAGCAGCAAAAAAAGCAGCAAAAAAAAAGTAATTCGTTAATTACACTTGCTTAAAAGCCTTATCAAAAATTGATGAGGCTTTTTTAGTTTATAAAAGATTGAAATATGATAATTAATTTACATCCAAAAAATCCAAACCCGCGCCAGCTTAAACAGGTTGTTGACATTGTAAATAATAATGGCGTAATAATTATTCCGACAGATACTATTTATGCCATGGCTTGCAAGCTTGATAGTAAAAAGGCTATAGAACGTATGGCTAAGATAGCGGGTAAGAAAGCTGATAAAGTAAATTTTTCATTGGTATGTGCCAGCTTATCGCACTTAAGTGATTATGCTTCGGTTATTGATAAATCGGTATTCAGGTTGATGAAAAATAATTTACCGGGTCCTTTTACTTTTATTTTAAAGGCCAATAATAATGTAACCAAATATTTTGAAGGTAATAAAAAATCAATTGGTATAAGGGTACCTGATAATATTATAGCACAAATGCTGGTTACTGAAATTGATTCACCACTGGTTGTAACTTCTATTCATCACGAAGATGAAATTATAGAATATATGACAGACCCGGAGGAGATACATGATAAATTTGAACATCTGGTTGATGCGGTAATTGATGGTGGTAATGGCGGAAATATTCCTTCGACTATTATTGATTGTAGTAACAATGAAATAATTATGGTAAGACAGGGAAAAGGTATTATAAACGAATAAAATTTATACTCACAATTTATACCACTGCATAAATAAACTAAGTAATGCGTTATTTTTGGAAGTTGTTAGTTAATCAATTTTGATATAACTAATTTGATAACGGTATTATACATTACTAAATGATAAAGAGAATATTTTTTATACTTACTATTGGTTTATTTTTTACTACCATGGCTTCGGCCCAGGTAGAAATTAATGAACCTGATAGCACGGATGTGTTGGAAACGGAAGAGGAGGAAGAGGATGCGGAAGGAGAAGAGGAAGCAAGGGAGTACGATAGTGTGGTGGTTGAAAATGATGGGCCTTACTGGGATTTTTTACGCCCGCGTAATTTTAATTTTGATTCAAGCAATGCTCCTGCCAATGTTTTTTATGCTATTTGGGATACGGTTGTAATCAATCCTTATAAAATTGATTTAAAGGATATGACTGATACCATTGTTTTACCTTTGGTAAGTGATGGTTGTGGTTTTCATCCGCCTGCTATTGGCGATTTAAGCTCCACGTTTGGCTTTAGAAACTGGGGGAGGCGTTTAAAGTTTCACTTTGGTGTTGATGTAAGAATGGATGTTGGGGATCCTGTTTATGCTGCTTTTGGCGGTGTGGTGCGTATTGCTAAAAAAAGTTCAGATTACGGTTACATGGTTTTAATAAGGCATGATAATGGTTTGGAAACTTTGTATGCTCATTTTTCTCAGTTACTTTGTTATGTAGGGCAAACGGTTAAGGCATCGGATATTATTGGTTTAGCAGGAAGCACCGGCAGATCTACAGGTCCGCATTTACATTTTGAAGTACGTTTTAAAGGCGAAAAGATTAACCCAAACAGGCTGGTTAATTTTCCTTCGGGCTCATTGCTTTCAGATACTTTGCAAATTGACCAATCGTGCTTTAAACATTTGTACGAAGTAAAGTCGGCAAAGTTAAAAGCTAAAATTCCTAAATATATAAAAGCACGAAGAGGCGATACGCTTTTAAAAATAGCTCACGCATATGGCATACCCGTTAAGCGTTTAGCCAAACTGAATAAACTATCAAAGAAAAGTAAAATTAAAAAGGGCAGGAGAATAAGATTGCGTTAAACTGCAATGCTAAATTTTATTGATACTTTCGTAAAAGTGAAGAGTGTTTGCTATTATTTTTTTGTTGTCGTATTTTTCTTTGGCCAACTCTAAAGCTTTATTTCCAATCCTTGTTATTTCATGGGGATTATCTATCAGGTAGCTTATTTTTTCTTTAAACTCTTCGGCAGTATTAGCTATTAATATATGTATGCCATCTATTGCTTCTATACCTTGTGCACCAAGTGTGGTTGATATAATACATTTACCAAGTCCCATTCCTTCCAGTATTTTTACTCTTATACCGCTGCCTGAAAACAATGGCACTACCATGATGGCTTTTTCATTCATGAAACGGATGGCATCATCAATCTCTCCTAATACTGCAATGTGATTTTGGTTATTATAATCAAAAAAGGAGGTTGGAATATTGCGCCCTGCCAGGTAAAATTTTAACTCGGTATATTTCTGGCTGATGTCGTACCAAACATTTTGTATAAACCATTTCATGGCTTCCTGGTTTGGCATCCAATCCATAGAACCAATATGAAAAAGACTTGGCATTTCAAGCTGTGAATTATCGACAACCAGTTTTTCTAAATTGATACCGAAGGGTGAAATGTGTATTGGTTTTTTGCAGCCGGCACTTCTGAATAAATTGGCATCTTGTAGGGTAATAGCTAAAATACCATCAAACTTATTTAACTGTTCTGCTTCGAATTTATAAAGTCGTTTGGCTAATAAATTAAGGTACCATTTTTTTACGATATTGGTTTCTATATGGGCCAATGATTGCCATATCTGGTACTCCACATTGTGTTGTCGCAATATGCATTTTGCTTTGCTGTACTTCCGAATAATATCAAGATATGGTGCTACAAAGATGGTTTCAAACACCGCCACATCAAATGTTTTTGACTGGCATAATTCTATAAGTTGTTTTTCAAATTCTTTGGAAACAAATCGTTTTACGTGGTATGAATCACCGGTAAACAAATTTAAAAAGGCATCAACTGGCTTTATATTATTATCAATATATGTTAAGTGTATATCGCCTAGTGCTTTTACATGATCAGGTAATTCATCGTAGGTTATAAAGTGCTTTGAAGTATTTAAAGAAGCTATGGTTAAATTAATGCCCGCCTGCTCGTAACCTTTTGAATAGTTGTAGTAACCTAAGGCACCTCCATCTTTTAAAGGCCAAGGAAAACGTGGCGTTATTTGTAAAATATTCATGTACTTTATTTTTGTTTTTTTGAAAAACGCTTTATTAAACTAACGTATGCTGATTTATCAAACAAGGCACTGTCATTACTTGCCTGAAAGGTTAGGAAGAATCCTAATGGGGTTAATATCATTACGCCAATCCATATACCCGAAAATGGTGACCATGCCATTGTTTTGGCTGCTTTTTCGCCACTTAATGAAATAATGTGGTAGGTTAAATAAAGTAGTATGGATACTACAACGGGTAAACCGAAACCGCCTTTGCGTATAATGGAACCTAAGGGGGCTCCTATAAAAAACATGACTATACAGGCAATGGCAAGCACTAATTTTTTATGCCATTCTATATCGTATCGGGCTGCGCTCTTTTTAATATCCTGGCGTT
>CAYTWI010000113.1:0-7904 GCA_964442045.1 uncultured Bifidobacterium sp. | reverse complement strand
CTGGCGTTCGTTAACAGAATAGGCTACTATGTTTTTTATAGCACGTGCATTGCTTTCGGCACTGGTAATAATGTTATTTTTAACAGATGGATGAATTAAGGTTAAAACACTTTTGGCGGTATCAACTATTGGCGTAAATGCCATAGCTCCCTGTGCTGAATCTTTTTTTAGCCAGTAATTGTATGGTTTTAGAAACTCTTTCAGTTCAATGGCTTTCCTGTATTTTACTGTTTTTATAGAGTCACTATAATATTGCAGTTCCATAATGTTCAGCATTTCGTAATTGTGTTTGAATAAATCCTCGTCTGTCCTGTTAAATTTAAACAGGGCCAAGTCGAAGGTTATTTTTTCTTTACTAAAGTACGTAGTAGCGTGAGGAAAAGTTCTGTAATAATCTTTTTGTGTTTCCATTTCCTCATATCGTGCTCCTTCATAAAGGGTAAAAAACAAAAAACGCCCGTCTTCGCTTAAGGTCATAGTGCCTTTTTGTGCTGATATAACTGTTGCATGGTTCATATTATTACGTCTGTCGTAAATAATAATGTCGTGCATTTCCTGAGTTGTTTTATTTTTTTTGCCAATGCGTAATGTTATTCCCTGTATACCGCTGTAAAATACGCCTTCGGTAATGGCAAGTGCGGGTTTCTTTTCTCTTACATCGTACAACAGGGAACGACTTTTTAAGTTAGCTTCGGGAATTAATATATTGGAAACAAAAATACCAAAAATGGCTACCCCGAACATAACGGTGTACATAGGGCGGAACATTTTCCAAATGGAGACGCCTGCTGCTTTTGCTGCAACTAACTCATAGGTTTCGCCTAAGTTACCAAATGTCATAATGGAGGCCAATAAAACTGCCAACGGCATGGCTTGCGGAATAAGTGAGGCTGACCAGTAAAAAAGTAATTCGGCTATAACCTGCCATTCTAACCCTTTTCCAATTAATTCATCAACGTATAACCAAACAAACTGCATGAGTAATATGAACATAACTACCACGAAGGTGGGGAAGAAGGTTCGGAAAAAGCTGCCTACAATTAATTTATTAAGTTTTTTCATTCAGTTAAAATGATTGCGCAAAGTAATATATTTTGCACGGTTAACTTACTATGTTTTCAATAACTATACCGTAAAAATTGTTTTGTTGAAACTGTGTTTAAATCATTTGTTGCTAATACTCTAAACTCGTGACTTATTAAATTAGGAAAAAATATGCATTTAGCTATTGCTGGAAATATTGGGTCTGGAAAAACAACTCTAACTACACTTTTAAGTAAACATTACAACTTTGAACCTCATTACGAAGATGTAGAGGATAACCCTTACATATCTGATTTTTATGAGGATATGCAACGCTGGAGTTTTAATTTGCAAGTTTATTTTTTAAACAGCAGGTATAGTACCATTTTACAATTGCAAAAGGGTAAAAAGAATATTATTCAGGATAGAACAATATATGAGGATGCTAATATTTTTGCACCTAACTTACACTCTATGGGCTTAATGAGTACACGCGATTTTGAAACGTACCAAAAAATGTTTGAATCGCTTAACCATACTATTAAAGCTCCAGATTTAATGATTTATCTAAGGGCTTCTATTCCAACTTTGGTCAATAATATCCAAAAAAGGGGCCGTGAGTATGAAGACAGTATCCGTTTGGATTATTTGAAACGTTTGAACGAGCGTTATGAAGCATGGATAAGTACTTATAAACCCCGTCATTTAATTATTGAGGTAGATGATTTAAACTATGCTGAACGTCCTGAAGATTTAGGAAAAGTGATTGATAAAATACAAACTGAATTAAACGGATTGTTTTAAGTTATCTTGCAAATAGGAACTGATATAGCATTTGCGGCTGAACTGCTTACTGAAAATAAGCTGGTAGCTATACCCACTGAAACTGTTTATGGTTTGGCAGCAAATGCTTTTAATACTTCTGCAGTATTAAATATTTATAAAACAAAAAACAGGCCTCAGTTTAATCCACTTATTATTCATAGCAATTCTTTGTTGCGCTTTGAAAACTGGGGTTTATCCATTCCTGATGAGGCAAAAAAACTCACTACCCATTTTTGGCCGGGGCCTTTAACACTGGTTGTAAAGGCCAACGAGCATATACCAGATGTGGTAACTGCGGGTACCGGAGCAGTTGCTATCAGGGTACCTAATCACCCTTTAACATTACAATTACTCACATTGCTTGATTTTCCGCTTGCAGCACCGAGTGCTAATCCAAGCGGGTTTGTAAGCCCAACAAGCGCTTTGCATGTGGCTAAAAATTTGGGTAATAAAATAGATTATATTCTGGATGGCGGTCTTTGTGCCGTTGGTTTAGAATCTACCATTATATCGTTTCTGGAAGAGGAGCCTATGGTACTGCGTTTTGGCGGACTAGCTATTGAAGAGATTGAAGCTGTTTTGGGTAAAAAAATAGCTGTAGCCAATAAGGATAATAAGGTGGTTGCTCCGGGAATGCTTACCAAACATTATGCACCTAACCATAAACTTATTGTGGTTGATGATTTAGAACAAGCAAGTCGTGCTTATGATAAGAATAGGGTAGGAATTATTTCTTTTTCATCTATTGTTAATGATGTGCCTGCTGCACATCAGTTTGTGTTATCGGAAAATAAGAACCTGGAGGAAGCTGCCAGTAATTTGTTTGCAGCTATGCAACAAATAGATGAGTTGGATCTGGATATTATACTGGCAGAAAGGTTTCCGAATAAAGGTCTTGGTTTTGCTATTAATGACAGGTTAAAACGGGCAAGCATCCAATAATTAATACTTACCCGTTTTTTATAAAAGGGTATGCTGTTTTTTTAGCAATTAAATATATCAATTAGTTTTAACAAGCCAGGGTTGAGTGGTTTTGTTTTATGGATAGCATCGTAAAAGCTGGTAAATGAAATCTGGTTATGTACGAGCCCGACCATTTGGTTCTTATGCCCATGTATGAGTGCTTCGGCAGCCGCATTACCTAAACGGGAAGCTAATACCCTGTCGTAAGCTGATGGGGATCCTCCTCTTTGAATATGGCCTAAAATAACTACACGGGGATCGAAATCAGGAATTTTTTGTTTTACCTTTTCAACCATTGCCATGGCTCCGCCTTCTTCATTACCTTCGGCTACTATGGCTATGGTAAACGATTTTTTACTTTTGCTTTGCAGCTTAAAAAAGTCAATCATTTCTGTTTGGCTTTCTTTTACTTCGGGTAATAGTATTATTTCGGCCCCTCCTGCAATACCTGATGCCAATGCTATAAAACCGGCTTCCCGACCCATTACTTCTACAAAAAATACTCGTCCGTGGGATTCGGCTGTATCTCTTATTTTATCAATTGCATCTACTGCGGTGTTGATAGCGGTATCGAAACCAATAGTAAAATCGGTTCCGTACAAATCGTTGTCAATGGTTCCGGGAGCACCAACCGATGGAATTTTGTATTCGTTGTAAAAAATTTCGGCTCCGGTAAATGTACCATTACCACCAATACAAACGATACCTTCTATACCATGTGTTTTTAAATTTTCGTATGCTTTTTTACGACCTTCGGGTGTCATAAACTCAGGGCTTCTTGATGTTTTTAAAATGGTTCCGCCACGCTGAATAATATTTCCTACTGAACGTGATGTAAGTGGAACAAAGTTATCGCCACCTTCTATCATACCCTGATAACCACGCATTATTCCTACTACTTCTATATTGTGAAATATGGCTGTTCTGACAACTGCCCTAACGCAAGCATTCATTCCGGGAGAGTCGCCTCCGGATGTAAACACAGCAATTTTTTTCATGATTTATTTATTGTTATGAGGTGTAAATGTAGTTACTAAAATGAATAAAATAAAAAAACCGCTCCAGTTTTGAAGCGGTTTTTATTAAACAATTTGTTCAGATATTATTTAAACCATTTTGTTTCGAAAGTGATTTGACCTGTAGCACCTGCACTTACCTGTACTACGGCTAATAAACCACGTTTACCATCAACTGTTTTAATACCTACTACTTGTCCGATAGCTAAATTAACTATTCTATCTGTAGTTCCTGAAGTAAAGTCAATAGCTTTAATAGTTTCTTCTACGTTGAAATCTGGAGCTTCGAATTGTGATTGTGACAATGAAGTTACTTTTAATAAAGTACCTTTTGCTAATCCTGTAGGCCAGTTTGAAATTTCAGTTTGCCATCCTGCTCCAGCTGCAAATGCATAGCTTGGAGCATAAATAGCATGGCTAACACCACCAGCTGAGTTATAGAAATATAAAACATCTATTTTATCAGCATTGAAACGAGCTCTGGTTGCTGAATCTGCAGCACTAGGAACCTCTGGAGCTGTAGCAACACCTGCTTTGAATAATTTAACAGTTTTTGGCTCTGAACCATCAAATCCAAAGAATCTGTTTAAGTTGGTGGTATTGGCAGGAACTCCTAAAAGGAATTGTCCTGAACTATACAAACCGATTATTTGACCTGTAACTGTTTTTGAAGCTGTTTTACCTTTATCGTCAGTTACTACTATGGTATAAGTAATATTATCGTTGATATTACCTGTTGTATTGATGATAATATCGTTGAAATTTCTAGTAATTGCACCATCACCTAAGCTTGTGCTTGATGAATCGCCATAAACAATTTTAGAAAGGCCTGTTGCTACAACACGGGCAATAGCAATACCTTTAATTTTTGCACCAGATGCGGGTGTTGCTGTAACTGATATCTTAACTGTATCGTTAAAACGTACTGAAACTGGTGCTGTTGGAGTTACTGTTAATGTTGGGTCGCCAACTGTTCCTGAAGTTGTAGCAGTTGTGGCTGAATCCCCATCTTTTGAGCATGAAGCAAATAAGCTTCCCGCTATTACTAGCATTGCTATTGATTTGAATAGATTTTTCATGTTTATTTATGTTGTTTTATTATTTTTAATGTAGTTGAGTTACAAATAAAGTGCATAAAGCTGTTTTTACCAAGTAATTTTTTTGTTATGCTTCTTGTCCTTCTGAGCCAGATTTATAGTCTTCTCTTGTAAATTCATCAAAGTTGTACTCAGGCATTAGGTCTGATTTTACATAATCAACTGTTTCAACAAGGGCTTCTGTAAATTTATTAAAATCTTCTTTGTATAAGAATATTTTATGTTTTACAAAAGTACCGTCTTCCATTCTTTTTTTACTCTCAGTAATGGTTATAAAGTAGTCGTTTGCTTTTGTAGATTTAACATCAAAAAAATAGGTTCTTTTTCCAGCCCTTATTTTTTTCGAATAAATTTCCTGATTATCTTTTTTTTCAAAATCGTCCATAAGTCTTTTCGTAATTAAACTTTCGCAAAATAGCCAGCAAAGCCATGTTTACAAAATATTTTGTACACACTTTGTACTCATTTTAACACATTATATTAATTAAAAACATTTTCAGTGCTTATCTGCTTGGCGTACAGTTCAGCATATCTGCCTTTTAGTTGTAAAAGTTCATTGTGGTTGCCCTGTTCAACTAAAGTACCTTCGTCAAAAAATAAGATATGACCTGCATTTTTAACACTTGAAACACGTTGACTTATAATAATGATGGTTTTGTTTTGTTCCTCACGGTAAATATTATCTAAAATTTCAGTTTCAGTTTTGGTATCGAGTGCACTCAAGCTATCATCGAAAATAAGCAGGGGGGCATTTTTAATTAAGGCACGTGCAATGGCTGTGCGTTGTTTCTGGCCTCCTGAAAGGGTTACCCCGCGTTCGCCAATAACGGTATCAAATTGGTTAGGCATGCGTAATATATTTTCTGTAAGGGCTGCATTATCACTTGCCTTTGTTATTTTTTCATCACTTATTTCTCTTTTGTTTATACCAAATGCTATATTGTTTTTAATGCTATCGCTAAAAAGGAAAACATCTTGAGGTACATAAGCTATTTGTGCCCTGAAAGCATCTATATTTACCTGGTTGATGTTTTTGTTGTCTATCAGTATTTCGCCTTTCTGTGCTTCTATCATGCGCAGCAACAATTGGGTTATGGTTGTTTTACCGCTTCCTGTACTGCCTAAAATACCAAAAGTTTGTCCTTTTTGTATCTGAAACGAAACGTTATTAATGGCTTTGTTTGTTTTGTTGTTATAGGTAAAACTTACGTTTTTAAATGCTATCTGGTGGTTGAATTCAAATGGAATATTGCTGTTATTTTTAATGGCGGGTACTGTATTTAAAAACTCGTTTATACGGGCTTGGGATGCTGATGCTCTTTGTACCAGTGAGCTAACCCAGCCTAGCGAAGTTACAGGCCAGGTAAGCATATTTACATACAATATAAACTCCGGAATTATACCTATTTGTTCTTTGCCTTGTGCGACTAAAATACCTCCTATAAAAATAACAATTAAATTGCTTAAACCTGTCAGGAAAAACAAAGCCGGAAAAAACAAAGCATCTACTTTGGCCATGGAAAGTTGCTTGCTTTTGTATTCGTTAGATTCTTCTATCAGCTCTTTCTCAAATTGTTTTTCTATTCCAAATGATTTGATTACCCTGATACCTGAAAATGTTTGTTGCACAAAACTGGTTAAATCGCTCAGCTTAGCTTGTATGGCATCGCTTCGTTTTTCTATTAAATTGTTTACATAAAATATGGTAATGGATAAAATAGGCAATGGAATTAAGGTGTACCAGGTTAATGGCACATTGGTTTGAAACATGGCGTAAATAGTAATGGCACAGGTTATAATTAAATTGACAGTGTACATTACGGCAGGCCCTATATACATGCGTACACGGCCTACATCTTCACTAATCCTGTTCATTAAATCGCCTGTTTGGTTCTGGCGATAAAACTCCATGTCGAGTGTTTGGTATTTTTCGTAAATTTCATTTTTTAAATCGTATTCAATATGCCTGCTCATTACGACCAATGTTTGGCGCATGAAATACATAAAAACACCTCTTAAAACGGAGAAGCCGAGTATGAGTATAGAGAATTTGAACAGTTCGTTATAGAGAGCTTCGTGGTTGTTTTGTTTACTTGCCTCTTCCAGAGCCTGCGCTACTAAATTGGTAGCTTCCCTTACATATTTTGCGGGCAATATTTGAAAAATACTTGCAATGGTAACACTGGCTATACCTGCCATTAAGTGCCATTTATACTTAATAAAGTATTTATTTAGTGTTTTTAATTCTTTCAATTAGTCTAATAATTTATAAGCTGCAATACCAATGTATTCATGAAATGCCATTTCGAATTGTTTGATGGAATTGCTATTGGGTAAATCGGGTATGTAGTTTATTTCTTTGGCTAAATAGTCGCAGGGAGCTGCAATGGTATTACAGCCTGCTTGCTTAAACAGGTACATGGCACGTGGCATATGCCAGGCCGTTGTAACCAAAATGATGGGTTTATTACCAATTAATTTAAATGTTTCATCGGCTTCTGAACGTGTATTATGTGGGCGTTCACTTAGTATCTGAAGGCTGGTATCATTGCTGATGGTTTTATAAGCCAGTTGATAAATTTCGGCTTCACTGTTTTTGCTATCAAAGTTATTATTGCCTCCTGAGAATATAAGGGTAGCTTTAGGGTTTAATCTTTTTAAGCGCATACCTTCTATTAATCTGGCTAATGACGAACCATTTAACTGGCTTGTGGCGGGTATATTTTCTCCTTTGGAATAGCCTCCTCCTAATATTACAATATATTGTGCTTCTTTTATTTTGTTTGAATCGATTAAGCATTCGTAATCGTTTTCCAGGCTGTTAATAAACAGGGAACTGAGGGGTTGGGATGTTACGAGTAAGGTAAGTATAAATAGGGTAATAAAAATATAGCTGGGCCATTTGGTGGGTTTTCCTTTTATAAATGAATAAACAAACCAAATACTAACCAGTGCTAACAGTGAAGTAGGGTAAAATAGC
>CAYTWI010000112.1:0-11689 GCA_964442045.1 uncultured Bifidobacterium sp. | reverse complement strand
ATTTGTTCATAAGCAGTAATTGAATCCTGTACAATAGCTTTTTCAATAAATAGCTTTTTGCGTATATGAAACTCGTAAGTATTCTTGTATTGTAAATAATCCTGCTTGGCTATTAAATTTTCTTTGTATAGCTTTTCGTTCATCTCGAACACACGTTCTGATTCCTTTAACTGAAACTCCACTTCAGCCAGTTGGTTTAGCCTGTTTACTTTATTATTCTCTAAACTATTGCGTGCATTCTGTAAGTTATTTATCAGGTCAAATGCTTGTGTTTCGCGTTGCAAAAAATCCAGTTGTAAATCGGTATTCACCAACTTTAAAATAGCCTGCCCCTGTTCTACTTTATCGCCATCATTCACATACCTTTCGGCTACACTGCCACCTTCTATAGCATCTAAATAAATTGTCTTAATGGGTAAAACGGTACCATCAATGGCTATATATTCCTGAAACAAACCATTTGTTACTGTCGAAAATGTTAACCTGTTCTTATCTGCATTGAGTTGCTTAACCGGCTTTTTATTCCATAAAAAAATAATGCTCATTAATACAATAAGCCCTAAACCTATTCCTATGTTTCTTTTAGCGTGCGGATGCTTTTTTTGTATAACTCTGTCTACCATATTGGCAGCAATTTATTCATCCGCTTTGTTTGTGCAGGTAATTTTGTAGCAGTGGGTAATTGCCTTTATAACAGGATACCACTTAAATACAAAAAAGCCTTCCTTATTTAAAAACAAGGAAGGCTTTTCTTTAATTGACGAAAGGTTTAGGGATTACAAAAATGGTACTTTAACCACTTTGGCTTTTACCTGTTTCTCTCTTATTTCAATATAAATTTCTGTATCAACTTTGCCATGTGCTGCATCTACGTAACCCATACCAATAGCTTTGTTTAAGCTTGGCGATTGTGTACCTGAAGTTACTTCGCCTATGGTATTACCACTGGCATCTTTAATAGTATAATGCTGACGAGGAATACCTCTGTCTATTAATTCAAAGCCCACTAATTTTTTCTTTGGACCATTTTCTTTAATGGCTTTATGATGCTCACTCATAATGAATGGTTTGGTAAATTTAGTAATCCACCCTAAACCTGCTTCTATCGGGCTTGTTTCATCATTTATATCATTACCATATAAACAGAAACCTTTTTCTAAACGTAAAGTATCGCGGGCACCTAAACCAACAGGCATAATACCAAATTCTTTTCCTGCTTCAAATATGGCATCCCACATTTTTTTAGCATCTTTATTCCATACATAAATTTCAAATCCGCCTGCTCCGGTATAACCCGTGTTTGAAATAATTACATCTTCGCAACCTGCCATTGTACCGCCACAAAATGTATAATACTCCATAGCGCTTAAATCAACATCGGTTAACTTTTGCAATGTTTTAATGGCATTAGGGCCTTGTACGGCAAACAGGCTTAAATCATCGCTTATATTTTGCATATCAACACCAAATGTATTGTGTTGTTTAATCCAGTTCCAGTCTTTTTCAATGTTTGAAGCATTTACTACCAAATAATATTCATCATGGCTCCAGCGGTATACTAATAAATCATCAACTATACCACCTTTATCGTTGGGTAAGCAACTGTATTGTACTTTACCATCGGTCAATTTTGAAGCATCGTTGCTTGTTACTAACTGAATTAAATCCAATGCTTTTTCTCCTTTTAGGACAAACTCGCCCATGTGGCTCACATCAAAAACCCCCACTGAGTTGCGGACAGCTAAATGTTCCTGAATTAAATTGGTATAAAGCACAGGCATATTGTAACCTGCAAACTCAATCATTTTAGCACCTAAACCAGCATGCAAATCATTTAAAGCAACGTATTTCATTTATGAATTATTTTTAAGTTATGCTGGCGAAAATAGCATAATACTTTAATTTTTTACTATGAGATGCAAGTTTACAGGCATGACTTTAGCCATAAAAATGGCGCTTAAAATTGATAACCAACACCAATACTGGCATTGATGAACAAAGCGCCTCCCCTGCCCATTCCGGGAGAAAAATAAGGAATGCTGTGTGCGTCTCTTTCGTCCACATTCATGGAAGTGTATAAAGGATTATCCTGGTGCATGAATTTAGAACCTGACGAACCTTCGAAATGAAGAAATGCATTTTTATGTATTTTAACAATAATACCCAAAGCCAACTCCAGGCCTAAATTAAAATCACTGGTTTCGAATGTCTGGCTATAAGTGCCCCAAATTTTATCTTTAAACTCAGCTGTTAAATTTTGACTGGAGTAGGAAAATATAGCGTTTGGCCCAATGTATATAACCGCACCTGAAAATTTGTGGTAAGCAGCTAAACCTATTTTACCAAAACCACCATTTACTTTATAAACAGCATTGCCAACACTTTCATCGTTATTATAATTAACAAAACCCAAAGCCATGGTTGGCTCAAAGCCACTCTTTTCGGCTAAATGAAAGTACTTAAATTCAAAACCTGCCGACCATTCAAAAATACGGTAATTCAATGATAACAAATCAGCACCTACTGTATCATAAGGAATGGACTTTTTTGATTGGGCAAATGCATTAAACCCAATTATAAAAAACAGGAATAGTATTATACTTTTTTTCATATTAGTTGAGTCTTAAAATAAAGCCACCAGACAATGTAGAAATTATTGTTTTGCTACCAGTTACCACTATTCCTTTAGCATAACGCTCCATCCTGTTGTGTTCGCCCCAACAACCTCTGTTATAGGTTACCGGATCCCATTTGTAAGTAAAAGTAATAGTATCAGTACCATTGGCATGGTTTATTTTAAACTGCGTTTGTTCTGCCCTGAGGTTTAAAGTTAAATCCTGTGCAGTATCGGCAGCTACCTGTTGTATATAATCAGCTCCAAGCCATTCTATGGTATTAATTTTCACATTACTGTAACTATTATTTGGGGCTTTTGTTTGCACAATGAGAGTATATTTACTCTTATCTGCTAACGAGTAGTAGTCATCCTTGCAACATGATTGAAAGATACTAACGAGGATAAATAGGAAAGTCAACTTTTTAAACATGTTTCAATTGTTATTGATACAAACATAAAATCATTTTTTAATTATTTTATGTTCAAGCCTTTAAAAAGCTATTTATTATTAAGAAATCGATTCAATAATTTTTTTCCTCAACTCATCAATATTTACCTTTTTGGTGGCCGAAATAAATATAACCTGCCCGTTTTCTTTAGCCATCCAGGTATTTTTCAAACGCTCTATATAACTTAGCTGTTCAGTATCTTCACCAAAAGGATCATCCGGTTTAAGAGGTTCTTTCAGTTGGTCAATTTTATTAAAAACCAATAACTGTTTTTTATTACTTGCGCCTATTTCAAGTAAAGTACTGTTCACCAAATCCAACTGGTCTTCAAAATTTTCGTTGCTTATATCTACTACATGCAACAATAAATCGGCTTCGCGCACTTCATCTAAGGTTGATTTAAAACTCTCCACCAACTGGTGTGGTAGCTTGCGTATAAAACCAACGGTATCACTTAACAGGAAAGGTACATTGTCAAATACCACTTTGCGTACGGTACTATCAAGCGTAGCAAATAATTTATTCTCTACCAACACTTCGCTTTTGCTCAGCAAATTCATGATGGTTGATTTACCTACGTTGGTATAACCTACCAAGGCAACCCGTTTTTTCTCGTCCCTGTTTTGCCTGCGTGTTACTGATTGTTTGTCTATTTGTTTCAGCTTTTCTTTCAGTTTGCTTATTTCGTCACGCAATAAACGCCTGTCTGTTTCTATTTCTGTTTCACCGGGACCACGCATACCAATACCACCCTTTTGTTTGGTTAAATGTGTCCACATGCGGGTTAAGCGTGGTAATAAATATTGCGCTTGCGCCAGTTCAACCTGGTATTTGGCTTGTGCCGTGCTTGCCCTGTTGGCAAAAATATCAAGTATTAAGTTACTGCGGTCTAATATTTTTATTTTTAACTCCTGCTGAATATTGCGCAATTGTGAAGGGCTTAACTCATCATCAAAAATAACAATGTCAATTTCACGTGCGGTTATATACTCCAATATTTCTGCCAACTTACCCTCGCCCACGTAAGTACGCGAACTTGGATGCGGTAACCGTTGTAAAAATTGTTTTTCAACCACAGCTCCTGCTGTTTGTGCTAAAAATTCTAATTCGTCAATATATTCCTGAGCCTTCTCTATTTTCATATTGGGGGTAACAACACCCACCAATACTGCCTTTTCCTGAGGTTTTGCTGTATCGTAAAGTTTTTTTGCCATTTAAGTAATCATCATTTTTAAAATCGGTCATTTTGTTAATTTGCACTCCAATTCTAAAAGGCTGCAAAATAATGCATAAACACACACTGCTTTACATAATTAGTATTTTTATTTTAACAAATGTTACAATTGGTCAAACAATTGAATTCGGACAAGGTGTTAAACTAAAAAACAGGAACACCTATTCGCAAATAATGGGCAGTAATGAGTCTGGCACCTATTTAATCAGAAGCAAGGATAATGCTTTCAGCAAAGATGTTAGCCTGGAAAAATATAATGCCAAGTTAAACCTCGAATCGAGCAAAGAATTTGAACTAAGTATTCCTGCCGATATTTTAAAGTTTTTCATGATTAACCAAAGTATCTATGCTTTTATTGCTGCCAAAAATAACAATACCAAAAACCTAGATTTTTTAGTGCAGAAATTTGATTTAGGTGCTAATCAAATTGGTGGGATGATACTACTGGCATCGGTTGAAGAAGAATTGATAAGTGCTAAAAGTGATATTGGCATACGCTTAAGTAACAACAAAAAATACTTTAGCCTGAGTTTGTTAAGCCGCGATAAAGAAAGCCGTGAAAAATCTATTTTTTACCTGTATGGGTTTGATTTAGAACTAAACAAAATATACAATAAAACTGCAAGTATTGGTTTCCCGCTTGGCGATATTGAAAGCAGCTCACGCGAGAATGATAACGAAGGAAATTTCTTTGTTATTTTAGATTTCCCTAAATCGTACAACAACAAACGCAAAACAGAGATACGCAACTTTGTACTGTATAGCTATTATAAAACTAAAGACGAACTGCTAACTCATGAAATTAACAGACCCAATACAACTGATGTAAATGAGAACAGTGTTAGCGGCTCTGACTACTATATTGACGATGTTGGTTTTTGTATTAACAACGTAAAAAAACAATTATGCATTACAGGTTTTTATGGTAGCGAAAAAGAAAATACGGTGAAAGGCTTTTTTCTGCAAAGCATTGATATAACCAATAACCAGGTATTGCAAAATGTTATCAACTCTTCATCAATGGAAACTTTGCGGGAGCAACTTTCGTTCAGCAAAACAATGGATCTAAATGACTTGTACATAAGAAAAATTATTGCCCGTAGTGATGGTGGTTGTTTTATGATTGCTGAAAAATATTTTTTAACACGCCAGTCGTACACCTACTATATTAATGGTTTTCCGCAAACTAATACACGTACTGTTTACAATTATAACGATGTAATGCTTTTAAGTATAAACCCTGATGGTTCTTTACAGCAAGGTACCGTAATAAAAAAAGAGCAGCAGTCAGTAAGTGATGGTGGTTATTATTCTTCGGTTAGTAATTTTATAAACAACGATGCTATTTATACTTTATACAATGCCGATGTAAACCAGGAAGGTGATTTACAAATGAGTAAATTTGATGTATTGGGTAAAAATGAAAATAAAATACTAGTAAAAGCCATCAATGCAAGCTTGTTAATGATTCCTGCTGAAAGTAAACAAATTTCAGTCAACTCGTTTTTGGCTTGTACCATTCGCGATAAACGTTTTACTTTGATGCGTGTTACCTTTTAATTCTATAGAACTTTGCTGAACTTATTTCGAAACAATAACATATTTGCTTTAATATTTGCCCTACTTTTTTTAGTATTACTTAGGTTATCGCCTTTTTTACAAACACTTCCTATTGATTTAAATACAAATGCTCCATTAGCCCAGTTTTTGTTTGACTGGTTTAAAACATTTGACGATTATTATTATTTCAGCATTATAAGTGCCAGCGTTTTGGTATTTGCTCAGGCATGGTTGCTTAACCACATTGTTGTTCAACACAGTATTTTAGTAACCGATACTTTTTTACCCGGCATTCTGTTCATCGTATTAAACAGCTTATATCCTGCTCAAATGTTTTTGAGTCCACAACTGATAGCCAATCTGTTTATTTTGTTTATGTTTCAGCGTTTATGCTTTTTATATGAGGCTGAAAAACCTTTGTATTTTGTATTAGATGGAGGTTTGTATTTGGGTATGGCTGTATTACTTAATTACGATACTCTGGTATACCTACCTTTTATTTTAATAAGTGTGGTGCTAATGACCTATTTCAATATACGTTACTTATTGGTTTCAGTATTTGGCATTTTACTACCCCTTTATTTATTGGGCGTTACCTTTTTTATGTTTGACAGTTTAAACGAGTTACAAATCATTGTAAACAACAGCCTGCAACGTCAATATATTAATGAACTCAGCATTAACTGGAGTAAAATTTTTCCATGGATTATAGTAGCTGCAGTCGTGCTGATTTCAGGTATATCATTACAGGCAAACTATTTTAAAAACAAAGTAAAAACACGCAGGATATTATTTACAGTTGCTTTATTCATTGTCATTTCGTTTGCCATTGTAGTTATTGAAGATCACAATATTGTTTTTGCCTTGTGCTATCTAACAGTTCCTACCAGTATTGTAATGGCTAATTATTTTATCAGCAAAAAACTGTTCTACCTGAAAGAAACTGTATTTTTTTCACTCATTATAGCTTCGGTACTATACCAATACATTATTCACTAAAAAATGAACTACTTTATAAAAGCATTTGTCTCTCTAATCACCTTTGTAATAGTAATACCCGTTTTCGCACAAAAGGATGAGCCCAAAGCTTTGCTCTTGGTTGACAGTACTATTCAACTATTTAAAACCGAACAATACGAAACCCTATACAATTCTGGCGATTCGCTTTTCAGACGCAGGTCAACACCCGACAGGCTGCAGAGTGTATGGGAAAGTTTAGCTACTATTAACGGTGAACTAAAAGAAGTAGGTGCTACCAAATATCTTTTTCTAGATACCTTACATATGACCACCACCAAACTTAAATACAAAAACGGGGCTGTCGGTCTGCGTTTGGTTTTTAGTTTAAACTGGGAAATAGCAGGTCTTTTTATTGTAGATGCAGAACCTATGTACAGCATACCTACCTATGCTAATACCTTTGGTTTTTACGAAATAAAAATTCCTTTCGGTGGTGATAAATATAAAGGTGAAGCCATATTAACGGTGCCCATAACTGAAAAAAAATATCCTTGTATAATTATAGTGGGTGGCAGCGGCCCAACTGATAAAGATTTAACATTTGGCCCTAACCGCATATACAAAGACTTTGCCTGGGGCCTTGCCAATAAAGGCGTAGCCTCATTGCGTTTTGACAAAAGGACCAAAGCCTACTTCGGTAAATTGATGGAAGAACATAAGGCAGGAAATTATTATACCATTGAGCAGGAATATTTAGAAGACATTAAAACGCTGGTTGACAGGATAAGCAAAAAAACCCAAATACTCAATCCCAACAGGATATACCTGATGGGTCATAGTCAGGGAGCGGGCTTAATGCCTTTGCTATTGAAACAAAATAAAAAAGTGGCAGGTGGCATTATGTTAGCAGGGAACTACAGCAGTTTAACAGATTTAATGCTTTATCAGTTTGACTATTTAATGCCGCTACAAGCTAAAACCTCAGCCGATACAGCCGTATTTGAAAACTTGAGAAGACAAGTTTTACATGCACAACAACCTAACATACCTAAAACCACACCTAATGACAGCCTTCCTCCAAGCTATCCGTTCAGTTATTGGAACTATTTAAACAAATTAGATTTACATGCCATGGCTTTAAAAAACAACAAACCTGTTTTAATATTACAAGGCCAGCGCGATTACCAGGTGCCTTTTAGCGAGTATAAAAAGTGGGAAGCGCTTTTAAATGGCAAAAGTAATTATATGTTTGCCTCGTTTGAAAAGTTAAACCATTTATTTTTAGAAGGTACCGGAAAATCAACCCCTGCCGAATACTTTAACAGGAGCAATGTACCTGAATATGTAATTGATGAGATAGTGAAGTGGATTAACGCGCAACCTAAGTAATGATTGGGCTATATCAAGTCATTCTCAACTCAATAAAAAATCAGAAAATCTCCAAAACAGATTACCTATATTCGCCATTTAAAATTTTAACATGGCATCGAAGCTTTCATTATACAATACTTTAACCCGAACCACCGAAGAATTTAACCCTATTTTAGCCAACCATGTGGGCATGTACGTTTGCGGCCCAACGGTTTATAGCAACGCACATTTAGGCAATGCGCGCACCTTCATTTCATTTGATGTTATATTCCGTTACTTTTTACACTTAGGGTACAAAGTGCGTTATGTAAGAAATATTACCGATGCGGGACATTTGGAAAGTGATGCAGATGAAGGCGAAGATAAAATTGCAAAAAAAGCAAAACTGGAACAGTTGGAGCCAATGGAAATAGTGCAACGTTATACCATTGATTTCCGCGAAATTATGCGTATGTTCAATGCATTACCACCCAGTATTGAACCAACTGCCACCGGCCATATTATTGAGCAGATTGAAATGACTAAACAAATTTTAGCCAATGGATATGCTTACGAAATAAATGGCTCCGTTTATTTTGATGTAGAAAAATTTACCAAAGAATATAATTACACTGCTTTATCAAACCGTAATCTGGATGAATTGCTTAATAACACACGCGATTTAGACGGACAACATGAAAAACGCGGTCGTTTGGATTTTGCACTTTGGATAAATGCAAAACCTGAACATATCATGAAATGGCCTAGCCCCTGGGGCGTTGGTTTCCCCGGATGGCATTTGGAATGTTCAGCCATGAGCAGTAAATACTTAGGTAACGAGTTTGATATACATGGTGGCGGAATGGACTTAGTTCCTACCCACCATACCAATGAGATAGCACAGAACTTAGCTTGCCATAAAACACAACCGGCTCGTTATTGGATTCATACCAATATGTTAACCGTAAACGGACAAAAAATGAGTAAAAGCTTAGGCAACTCCTTTTTACCACACGAGTTATTTAGTGGTTCTCATAAATTATTAGAAAAAGGCTATAGCCCAATGACCGTACGCTTTTTTATGTTGCAAGCCCATTACAGAAGCACTTTAGACTTTAGCAATGAGGCATTACAGGCAGCAGAAAAAGGTTTTGCCAGATTAATGAATGCATGCAAGCTGGTAAGCCAATTGAAAGCAAGCGATAAAACCAGCATCAATATAGCCACGTTAAAAGAAAACATTTACGATGCATTAAATGATGATTTTAACACACCTATTGCATTGGCACATTTGTTTGAAGTTGTACGTATAGTTAACTCCATAAACGATGGTAAAGAAAGTGTAACCGAAAGTGATAAAGCAGCTTTGCAAACGCTTATGCATAGCATTGTATTTGATGTATTGGGTTTACAAGCCGAACAAGCTGAAAACAGTGACAAACTGGATGGTTTAATGCAAATGATTATTGAGCAGCGCAACACAGCTAAAAGCAACAAGGATTTTGCAACCAGTGATAGCATACGAAATAAACTAAAAGAAATTGGTTTTGAAATTAAAGACGGTAAAGAAGGAACCACTTATAGCATCAATTAAACAACATTTTTCCAGATAAAAATGAGACAATTCAAGTATATATTTATAGGTTTAGTAAGCAGTATATTATTGCTAAGTGCTTGTGGTAATGAAACACCGTCAAACACCAATAAACAAACTGATACAGTTGACACAAAAGCAAGCAGCTACCAGCAGGCATCGCCTAACTTTAATGCAGATTCGGCTTATTACTTTGTGCAAAAACAAGTCGATTTCGGACCACGTGTAACAGGTACCAAAGAAAGTATTAAATGCGCAGCCTGGTTAAGCCAACAGTTTAAAAAATACGGTGCTAAAGTAACTGAGCAAAAAGGTCAGGTAACCAATTGGGCTAGAAGTAAATTGAATTGTATAAACATTATTGCACAGTTTAACCCCGAAGCAAAAAAACGTATATTGATTACTGCCCATTGGGATAGCCGCCCTATAGCCGATAACGACCCTGTGGAAAGTAACAGAACAAAACCGGTATTAGCAGCTGATGATGGAGGAAGCGGTGTAGCAGTGATGTTAGAAATAGCACGAATTATCAGCCAAAATAAACTGAATGGAATTGGTGTTGACCTGATTTGTTTTGATGCAGAAGATTGGGGTAATCCATCGGCTGAATTTCAGGATGCCGATACTTATTGTTTAGGTACACAATACTGGGGACAAAATATAACTCCACAAAACTATAAAGCTGACTTTGCTATTAACCTAGATATGGTTGGAGGTAAAGATGCTAAGTTTATTTGGGAACAACACAGCATAAATCAGGGCGAAAATATATTACGTAAAGTATGGGAAAAAGCTGCCTTACTAAACTATAGCAATTTCTTTTACTACTACCAATATGGTCAAATCACTGACGATCATTTTTACGTTCATAAATACACCAAAATCCCGGCTATTGATATTATAAACTTTAACAAGGAAACCGGCTTCCCTGCCTGGTGGCATACAGTTAACGATAACATGAACAATATTGACAGGGCTACTTTAAAAGCAGTTGGTCAAACCGTATTAGAAGTTATTTATACCGAGAAATAATCGCTGTATTTAGCATGAAATTTTTCAGTTTTACTTGGAAGGAAAAAGCTGTTTATGCAGCCTCCATGCTGCTAGGCAAAGCTCTTAATGCTAACAAAAATATAAGCACTTATTCACCTAAACGTATATTATGTATTAAGCTTGATGAAATTGGCGATCTTTGTTACAGCCTTCATGTATTTGATCTGTTAAAACAAAATCACCCTGATGCTGAAATAACATTATTGTGCAAACCTTTTGCATTGAGTTTGGTAGAGCACCATCCGGGTATTGATGTGGCTGTGCATTCATGGAACAATTTAACAGGTTATTACGACACCATTATTGACTTAAGGGGAAACTGGAGAAGCATAAAGTATGCTGCGGCACATCAGCCAAAAGTAAGGTTAGACAGAGGCACTGTGCGCTTTGCCAATATGCGTGCCGGTAAACATCCGCACGAAGTATTTACCAATTTACAAATCATCACTCCCTTACTCAAAAGTATACCAGAAAAACCGCAGCCGGAAATATATGTAAGCAACCAAAACATAGAAAAGGTAAAGCATTATTTGCAAACACACCAATTAAATAACATAGCCATATTTCATACCGGTGCGCGTAAAGAACTAAGGAAATGGCCTGAAGCTAACTTTGCCAAGCTGGCTGATTATTTAAAAGAAAAACACGGGCTTGATATTCTTTTTACAGGCGATCAGTCCGACATAAAAAGTATTGAAAACATACAACAGCATATTCCTTTTAAAACTTATAATACTGCAGGTTTATTCAACTTAATTGAGTTTAGTGCTTTAGCCAAATTAAGCACTTTGTATGTAGGCAATGAAAGTGGTCCTTTATGTATAGCCGCAGTAAGTGGTGCTACCGCACTTGGTTTATTCGGGCCGGGTGAG
>CAYTWI010000111.1:7232-11744 GCA_964442045.1 uncultured Bifidobacterium sp. | reverse complement strand
AAGCATCCGCTCACTGTTCCTTTTACATTGTTTACTATACTTATATCTATACCAAAATGGTGTGCATAAAAATTGTTTAAATCAATACCTGCTAATAAGCCCTGCAGCTCTTTAGGGAAATCTTGCACACTAATATCAACACCTAAAGCTATTACACCATGCCAGTCAGGGTTAGTGGCTATGTTATAAAAATTAGCATAGTCGTTGTCATGTTGCACGGTGTATTTATTCATACCACTTTGTATGTATTGTTGTAACCACATACTTAAGTTAGGCAAGCCGTTATTGCTGGTGTCATTAAACATATCTGGCGAGTTCCAGCCTTGTATGTTCTGTACTTTATCAATTAGCGCGCCATGGCAAAATTTAAATATCAGTACATTTTTATATTTACCGTTTACCTGTTCGGTAGGTACATTTAGTAAAAAGGGCCATTCGGCAATTTCCATTTCACTGCTGAAATTACTTAATACATAAGTACCATCGCTTAACTTTTCGTTGTATGAAATAACCAGAAATAGCTGGTTGGATTGTAAGGCACTCTGCAAGGTTGAACTTGCGGGTGTAAACTGTAAATTAAATATTTTTGATAATGTACCTTCTGCCGTTAAAAACTGGTTGCTGGCTAGTTGCAAAGTTTCCCATACTCCATTCTGTGGGTTTACATCAATATAAAATCCCTGTGGACTGGTTGAAGGAATATTATTGCCGCTCGCTGCTCTTGCACTTAACAAGGTAGTAGGTGAGGCAGGAATATTTTCTGCACTCATTACTGTTGCAATAATGGCTTTGCGTGTGGGGTTTAATATTTGTTTTTCGAACAATGAGAAGTCAACATTGGTACTTGGTTTTGCTGTTACAATACCATAAGGCACCAATGGAAAAAATATAGTTTCTTTTGCGGCTGATAATACACCTGAGCCGGTGGTTAAATGTGTAAATAAGGGTGATGTTGCATCTTTATCAGGTGCAAACAAAGCAGCACCTTGTGCCTGTGCATGATATACTACAGGTGTAGCTGCACTATTGGCCATTACTATTCCGTTCCATGCGGTTATATAATTGGTATTTAACCACTGCTGGGTAGTATTGCTGCCTACTACATTTTGGGTAGCCTGTATAGGAAACTGTGGGGCAAAAGCATTCTGGTTTATTTTATAATACAACCAATCGCCTGTACCTGTTATGTTATTGTTCTTATCAATAAATTGTGGTGTAAAGCTTACTGTTTCTGTAGAGCCTAAGCCACACATTAATTGCATTTGGTTATTGGTATCAACGTTTTGCTGATAGGCTGTGCTTAAAGTAAGCGTTAAAGCGCCTTGTGGTACCATATACCAGATAGCATTCGGGTCGTCAGGTGTTTGTTCACTAAACACCAGCATAGAGCTATTCTGTGTAGGATAGTTTATGGAATTATTATAACTGGTAAAATTGGTATAAGGAACCAGAATTATGGGGTAACCAAAGTTGGTTAAATAATAAGAAGGCAGCGCAGATGTTCTGAAAGTTTGTGTAAATGTATCATAGGTTTGCCCTAAAAAAGAAAGGTATGAGTTTACACCTGCTTTGTTCAATAAATCGCAGGGATATATGCTGGCCTGCATTTGTATTAAATCATTTAAACTGCCTGCTTCTATCAGGGCATATTTTACAACAGTTAATGCACCACTGTTGGCATTGTTATTAAAACAGTAATTGTTGCTTACGTTAAAGCCAACAAAATCTGATGCAGCATCAAAGCCTAAAATAAAACGGATACGGCCTTGACCTACTCCTGTTAATGGAATTTCGAGCCCATTCATAATTTGCGATGAAGAGGCAATATCGTTTGGCTTAAAAGTATAACCAGTGTTACCTGATTGGCCGCTTATGGTTAAACAATTGTTTACATCATCAATAGTAAGTGTTATACTGTTATTACTTATAAATAGGGTGGCAAAATTATTTCCGAAATTAAAATTAAACTGGCTTAACACGCTATATACTCCGTTGGCTCCATTTGTTAAAATAAGCTGAGGCGTATTGTTAATAGTAAGTGTTATATTGGGGTTGCTGAACCACACAACCGATGCTGACTGATAGGTTTGCATCGGCCCCAAAAAGGTATAAACATTGCTTACAAATGTATTAATATCAATACTGGGCGCATTTAATGCAAACAATATATAGCCCGGGTAATTGGGCAAATCAATTAAAGTTAAAGTACCACTTGCCGGTCCGGTGGTACCGTTTTGTAACAGGTAAGCACACCAGTTACTATCGCTTGCAGCAATATACAGCGCACTATTGCCCGATGAACTATTTGAAAAAGTTAAGGTTGCCATAAATTTATGCTTGGTAATGTCTGGAGAAAGCTGGGTCAAAAAGGTATTAACTGCCGCCTGGCACCCCGGAATAAAAAATAAGTAAAGTGTTAGTTAGTGGTGTACCAGCCAACCAAATCACCTTTAAAACTAAAGCTGGTATTGTTGCCGGTAACAGTATAAGTAAAATCGCCTTTTAGGTTTGAAATTAAGGGCGAATCAGCAAGGTTTAATGTTAAGTTGCCATTGGCGGCCCCCAAGCCCGCCTTGACATCAAATTTATAAATAGGATTAGTTGCAGTTAACGATTGTATACCAACTAAAACAGTTGATACATATAATGTGCATACTACAATTTTACCTGTTGAGTCTATGGTATATTGAGTGAGTAAATCCCCGAAATAACGTTTGCCTTGATATCCTTTAGCAACAATAGCAGGATCGCTTTTTTCGGTAGGATTATTCTCTTGTGGTATTAATACTATTGGAATACCAACAAGCAAACTAAACATAAGTACTTTTAGCAAAACCAAACGTGTTTTATTAAAGGTATGTAAGTATAGCTTGTTGGATCCCATAAATAGTGTTTACCTTAGGATGTAAATTACCTAAGTGTTTTAATTACGACCATGTAGCAATTTGTTTTGAAAATGGAGTTTCGTTTTTACCATCTTGGTCAGTAGCACGTCCACTGCAAGTAACCTGGCCAGCATCAAAACCAAACTGTGCTCTGAAACTGATGATGTCAATTTGTAAAGTTTGATTGCCCGCTTTAAACTCTACATTGGTAGCAGTTGGCTGAACCGGTGAAAGAGTAATTGTACCTAAAAGTCCTGCTGGTGAATTAAAGGTAGTGGTTGATACCTGCATACCAGATACAATAGATACTTTGGTTGTTGTAGTGATGCTGTTTACTAACATTGCATCTTGTGAATAAGGATAAGTTGCCATAATTTTTATTTTGTTTTAGTGTTTTAGTGTCCGACAAATATGTAAAGCATATTTCACAATTGCATTAGGGAAAACACTCTTTTTTAGTAGGGAAAACACTCTTTTTTTTAGGGAGAAACACTCTTTTTGAGCAAATATTAAATAACTATAAATTTTATATGTTTAAATGGTTATGAAAGGTGTTATTGCATAAAGACTAAAATAAATAGTTGTTTTGAAATTATCACAAAACAAAAAAAGCAACCCGGTTAGGTTGCTTTTTTGTTTTAGGTTTAATTATGTAATTAGCCTCCGGTAACCGTAGCACTGTTAATGAACAGTTGGCCTGTTGCATTATTAGCCAACGTTACTTCAATAAGGTTAGCTCCTGCCGCTAATAACTTTGCAGGAATGGTATTGCTAAACTCGCTAAAGTTGCCACTTGTGGGGCTTAAGCTCCAAAACGATTTGCCATTAACCGTTACTGTTGTAGGTGAATTAGCTACACCGTTTACCAAAGCAGCAGCTAAGTCCATTGAAAATTCAACATCAACAGCCGATGATAAATCTAACTGGAAACGAATAAAGCCATTGTTAACCAATAATGACCAGGTACGGTAATCGGCACGGTAGCCGGCACCCTGGTATAAAGGTATAGAGAAGTTAGCAGTAGCTGAAGGATTTGGTATTGAAAGATCAATGGTTTGTGTGGTTAATACCGCTTGGTCAACAGTGGCTGCTTTAATGAAAAGTTGTGTGCTTGCCAATTGGTCAAGTGTTACCGTAATGTTATTGTCGCCTACTACTAAAAGGCTTGCAGGAATAACCCACGATACATTATGGAAGTTACCATCATGGTCGCTATAAGAGTTAACAAATGCTTGTCCGTTTACAGTAATACTAATTGGATTGTTAGCACTTCCATTTACCAAAGCGGCACATACTTCTAATGTTAATGCTACCGGAATAGCGGTTGGCAGAGAAAGATTGAATTGAATAAATCCTCCGTTTTGTAATAACGACCAAGTTTCAAAATCGCTGCGGTAGCCGGCACCTTGGTATAAAGGAATAGAAAAGTTAGCAGTAGCTGATGGGTTAGCAACTGACAAGTTGATTGTTTGAAGAGGTAAAGTACTCATGTTTTTAATGTTTTATTTTTGCTCTTACTCATATGGCTTTTCAGATTTCGCCCTTACTAAAAACCTAGTAAGCAGGTTCGTTTTTTTAGTGGGTTCTGACTCCACTTTTTTCAAAAGCGTTTTTGATGGGACAAAGT
>CAYTWI010000111.1:0-7222 GCA_964442045.1 uncultured Bifidobacterium sp. | reverse complement strand
AGGCTGGGTAAGAGGATAAATACGTGTTTCTAAAAAAGGATATAAATAATGGGTTTGATTGCTTATTGGTATTTATACTTTGTATTATTTTACAGGGTTAGATAGTACAAAATAAGGGAGGTATGTAACACCATATAAATACCTGTGCACTTATGAATGAGGTGCAAAAGAGAGAAAATACTGTTTTTTGTAAATAGGTATAAATACCTGTTTTACTTTTTGGGCTAAGTATTTATATCTGTTTTAAGCGGAGTTAACAACACAGTTTGGCATTTAATGATTGTGTTTATTTATTATTGTGATGTACTATTAAACTATATACATTATGAAAAACATTTATCTAAGCATTTCAATTGTTATTTTATTTTTTGTGTTATTATCTTGTAACAACACGGGTAATTCAACAGAAAAGACCACTTTAGGAACAAACGGAGAAGAGCCTACTGATACACCGGGTTATGAAGGATACGCGGTGCGTTTGCCTTTAGATTCAGCTTTACTATATATAAGAAGGTATGATTCATTATACCGTACGCTATTTAGGGTATCAGCCCCCATTAAAGCTTTTACCATACATTCGGTTGACTTATTTGAAAG
This sequence comes from uncultured Bifidobacterium sp., assembly GCA_964442045.1. Lineage (GTDB taxonomy): Bacteria > Bacteroidota > Bacteroidia > UKL13-3 > UKL13-3 > JAAFJM01. Next base: position 6,625 of record CAYTWI010000111.1, on the reverse strand, counting down.
TATGGGAATGCCCGCAGAAATGCGCGATTCATCAATATGCAAATACAAAAGGGTGCGAGCTTATTTGGGTTTAGATCCGAATAATGTATTTAAATTAATGTTAGTTCCTGTGGAGGAATTAACAGGAGGAACACCGGCAGATAGTGCGGGAAAAGATATTATTTTGAAGGATAGAATGGGAAAATACGTGTTAGATTTAAATGCACCTTGTCCGGCCACCTGCGATTTTAACAGCGTGCTTTATAATGCAAGTAATCCATAATGAGTTTAACAAAATTCATTATCGTCTTTTCTCATCTCCCCATCTTGTTAACTATGGTTTATGCCATTGTACATTATAAAAGATTGGGAGATGAGTTGAAGGCGTTTTGCTATTTTATTTTTTTATCAGGCATTATTCAGTTTGCTTCACTGGCTTGTTGGTTTTATGGAGTTAATAATTTGCCACTATTGCATCTATACATCGCAGTTGGCTTTCCTTGTTTGGCGTGGTTTTATAGTAAGGTGCTACATAACTTTATCCATTCGAAGTTGATTTTAATTGTAACCATTGTTTTTCTGCTTTTTACTTTATCTAACTCCTTGTTTATTCAAAAAATAAATAAGTTTAATACCTATGCCTTAACGGTTGAAGCCATTCTTATCATTATCCTTTCTCTTTCCACTTATATGTTGTTGCTGAATGATATTGTAAAAGAAAGACGAAAGCATACCATAAAAAGCCTGAATTGGATTAATTCAGGCTTGTTTATTTATTATTCATCGAGCCTGCTTATATTTTATTTCAGCGCTGTTATTAGTGATACCTTTCCGAAAATTTTGGTACGCTATACCTGGGCCTTTCATTCTTTCTTTTCAATGGTCATGTATTTTTGTTTCTTTGTTGGCTTATGGAACAGACCCCGGCATTAGACTTTATAAATACGCTGCTACCTTTGGTGAGCACTATTTTTATTATTGCTGTGGGCGTAGTGATGCTTAATCAGCACTTTCGTAAAAACTTGTACCGCCAAAAATTAGTGCAGGAAGAACTAAAAAACATTCATCAGCAGGAGTTATTACGCTCGAGTATTGAGGTATTGGAAGCCGAACGTAAACGCATAGCACAGGATATACATGATGAGCTGGGTGCAGTACTTTCTATAAGCCGTATGCATGTGGTACAACTGGAGCAATTGCATAAAGCAGATGGCACTTTATTACCTGCTTTACAAAATGTACGCAACCTAACCGAAACAGCTATAGCTGCCATGCGCAGGATAAGCCATGAGTTAATGCCTTTACAACTGGAAACATTCGGGTTGATAAAAACGCTGGAAGCAGTAGCAATACAAGCCAATAAAACGGGCGAAATAAATATTGAAATAATAGTAGCACCCGATTTTGAGGTATTGACATGGCCTGTAAAATTAGGTTTGTACAGAATAAATATGGAGCTTATAAATAATACTTTAAAGCATGCTCAGGCTAAAACAATACAAATAGAATTGAGCAGCAGTAACCATGTAATAACCTGCCACTATAGCGATGATGGAAAAGGGATAATTAACAACGGCACAACGGATGGGTTAGGACATAAAAGTATGGAAGGTCGTGTAAACTCATTAGGAGGCAAGTTTACCATTGGAAATAAAGCAACAGGTGGTTTTTATGCCCATATTGAAATACCGGTAAACATTTAATAAGATAAATACGAAACATTAAAGTATGCATGATAAAATATACATAGGATTGGTGGAAGACCAACTTTTATTTAGACAAGGCATGAAAGCCATTTTAAGTTCATGGCCTAATATTGAAGTAGTTTTTGAATCAGCTGACGGGTACTCTGTAATTGATAAACTGCAAGCCAGCGCTGTTATTCCGAATGTTATGTTGGTTGATTTATCTTTACCCGCGCATGATAATAAGGAGTTCAGTGGCTTACATGTTACCAATGCTTTGTTAGAAAAATACCCTGACATAAAAGTATTGATACTATCAGTACATAAAGATGAAAACTTTATAGTGCAACTGATAGAGCAGGGTGCGCATGGCTATCTGGTAAAAGACAGCGACCCTCAGGAGGTGTATGATGCCATTACCTCGGCACACGAAAAAGGCTCTTATATTAATGAGCTTACTTTAAAAGCCATACAAAACAACCTGGGCAAAAAAGCAAAACCTAAACGTATGGATATACAAATTACGAAAAGGGAAGAAGAAATTTTGCAATTAGTATGTCAGCAATATACTGCCGAAGAAATAGCCGATAAACTGTTTATAAGCGTAAAAACAGTAAATGGGCACCGCAATAATTTACTGCAGAAAACAGGTTCGCGTAATGTAACGGGTTTAGTTATTTACGCTATCAAAAATAATATAGTTAATTTGGTATAAGTTGTTTTGTTAAAAACATGCTTCAGCTATTCTATATGCCTGCGTTGCCAAAACAAGCTATTGGGCCAGCGTTGCTCTGCTTTGTAGTGTTCGTATAATTTTATATGGTAATGCACAAAAGCATTTTCCATAATATACTGATAGGTTTGTAATGCATCGGGTTTCTGAGCCAGTGTGTCAGCCAGAGCATGTCCACCGTAATACCCGGCTGCCAAAGCTGAAGTAATACCATAAGAAGAAATAGGGTCAAACGAGTAAGCAGCATCACCTATGGCAATCCAGTTTTCACCATAAGGTTTTTGCATGCGTGTACTATTGGCAGCAAGTGTCTTTAGTTTGGTTACTTTATCGCTTGTAAGTGGTTTGGTAAATAATTGCTTTATTAAAGAAGTATTGTTGACCAAGTCACAAATAAAAGCCTGCTGTTTATCTTTTGCGGGTAGTAAGTCCATATCAGTAAATAACATTACTGACAGTTTTCGTCTGCTTAAAGGTGCTGCATAAATCCAACCATTTTCAAAGCTTTCAGTATATACATATTTTGGTATAGTAGTGTTTAGCGTAAACTGACAATGAAGAGCGGCTAACTGATCCAATTGTTCTTTTTGCCTGTTCAGCTTTCTGCATACCGATGCTTTACGCCCTGTAGCATCAACAATATAATTGCAGGAAATGTGCAGCGTTTCCGTTTTTGATTTGAGTATAACGTTTACCTTATCACCTTGCGATACAACGTTATGAAACGCATAACCTGTTAATAAACGTGACTTGCTTTTTAAAAGCAAGTCACGCAATTGTTCTTCAAATAATGGTCGGTTCAGTAATATCCCTTTGTTATGCTTTTGAAATAAAAATAGTTTTTCTGCTATTTTATTATTTCCCCATACTGATTGGTTGCCGTGGTAAGGAACATGTTCTTCATTATCCAGTAATTGTTCTAAGCCAAGTTGTTTAAACAAAGGCATTGCATTGGGAGGAAGGCACTCACCATATTGGTGGTAACGCCCTGTTTTAGCATCTACTACTATACACGGAATATGGCGGGCATTTAAAGTAAGTGCAGCTGCAATACCTGCCGGGCCTCCGCCTATAACTATAACCGGTATGTGTTCCTTAGCGTTCATCTCTACCAAAGAAAGGTCTTTTCTTACCTTTAGTTACACCACCTCTTGCCAATAATAATTTTTCTTCCGGTGTTCTTTCTGCGTAACGTACTTGTTGCATAGTTGGGTCAATACCTTCAAAAGGTAATTTGGTTTCTTTCCATACTTTGTTAGGCAGTAACTCATTTTTCTGGTTAATGGTGTCTTGTTCCACTATTAAGCCCAGGTCGTGCCATTCGCTAACCATTGAGTTTATTTTACTTAAGTATTGGGTGCTGAACTGGCGCAACCAATCCTGCCTGTAGTCAAAATGTTTTAAGCGCTGGCCTATGTTTACGTTCGTATCGCTCATGCGGTTATAACTGTCTTCGCTTAATACCTGATTAGGTACACGCGCAGCCCAGAAAGATGGCAATGGTAAATAGGTTGTACTATCGTAACCCGATAAGCAACTGGCTTCATCTGTTTGCCATGGTACACCCAACCAACGCGTTAATGAGCCCGGTCCACTGGCAGAAATTGGTCCGTCAGGCCCTAAGGCTATAGCCGGGCTTAACAAAGGTCCATAATTTAAGTTAGGCAATTCGCCTTCGGGTAATACATTGAGGCGGAACGGTTGTTTCCACATTATTTTATTACGCAAAGGCCATGTTAATTCTATACCCGGATGAAAAGGTCCGCCTAAACACTCTTCAAAAGGAGCTATATTTAAAGCTTCTATTTGTTGTTGAGGGCTAAGTGCATCAAAGTCAGTAACTGCTTTTACTTTTTTGGCTGTAAAATCGCCATGTGCCCATTTCTCAAACCATTTGTATAAAGTATTTGTTAAAGGCAAATCATCTAAGGCTATATTGGTATAATCGCCAAAACCATCGCCATAAAATGGCGGTACTTTTTTAGGTTCGGCTTGTGTACTGTTAGGGTTACGTAACCAGTTAAATACACGCATTCTTTCTGATTTGGCCGCATCAGACGGGTCGGACAATTTGCTTAATAATGCAGGGTCAGTAAAGTCGGACGGAGAGTTTTTACCAAACAACATAAAGAAACCCTGGTTAACCCATTGCGTATTGGTCATACGTTCCAGTACCGGGTATATATGCTCCCAAAAATTAACCCCTTTGGCTGTTGGATCCGGGTAGTTAAATTGTTCAATAAATAAATTCAATACCACATCGTACATGGTTATAACACCAAATAAGCCGGGTGCAAAGTTAGGAGGTGTTACGGCAACCATAGCCGGTTCGGCTTCAAACTTCTTGCCTTTAATAGTTACAGTAGCTCTTATCGTTCCGTCCGATGTATCGTCATGCCAGCCTACATTATTGGCAAAGGTTGTAGGTGGTTCATTGTTGTAAGAAGCCGAATGTCCATCGCCACCAAAAAATAACAGACGTCCTTCGGCATCGGTTTCTATTTTACCCAATGGAACGGGTGTGCCATAAAAACTTCCACCTGTTAATGCATATTGGGGTTTGCCTTTTTGGTTTTTACCGCTGATTTTTTTGCTACCGGGATTTATCACCAGTTCTTTTCTGGCATCTCCTGTTACATCTCCATTCCTGAATTGAGAGGCAATGGCATAACCGGTTAGGTCAAGTGCATTGTTAAATTCATACCAGGCCGATTTAACATTGGCTACGTGTACGCGCCACTCAATATTGGCTTCGGCTGCAGTCAGTTCTTTAATAACTTGTCCTGCCGCGTTAAAAGCATAAATACGGAAACGGGCTACTTGTTTTTTTACTTTACCTTCTTTGTCTTTATAGCCTCCTGCAGGTTTTTCAACTCTGCCGGGTATATCAGAAGCAAAGAAATATTCTTGTGAGTTTCCTATGCGGGCTATACCTACGGGTGGGTATATGGCTACGCTGTGAATGGTTTCGTTTTTAGGCATGGTGTATAATTGGATAGTGTTGGTTGTTTATTTAACAGCAACGAACATATTGAAATAGGATGACTAAAGCCTAGAGTAGAAATACCCTTTTTTGATAGGGAAAACACTCTTTTTTTAGAACTGATGGTTTAATTATCCCACCAAATATTTGAAACTTCTAAAGGTAAAACACCTCTATTGCCTTTGTTTAATATTAGATATAGTTTTTCTTTAAAAAGGGAATTTTTAATATTTGAAGAGTTATAAGATGGTTTAAGCATAGTAATTAATAAGCTTTCGGCTGTTTCAATAATCTCATTAGCTGTTTGTGAATCTTCAAATACCCCTTTTTTTAATCTTATATTATTTATTCTTGCAAAATCGGTTCTTAAATGCTGCTTGTTTCTTTCCACTAACTCTTGGGTTGTTCTGCCTATATACAATAATACGTTTTGTCCATATATTGGACTGTCGCCATAAGCGCAATACAAACAATTCGTTTCTGTATCGTCTTGATTACAATCCGTCCACTTAATAGGTATAATTTCAAATGTTTTTTGCATATCACTTATTTCAAATGCTTCTCAAATTGTTCTAATACTGTTTTAAAGGGTATTTTGGTAGCCGTAGAGGTTGAATTGAGTACAACACATGTAATTCTTTTACTGAATACTTTGATGTAAAAAACGAAACCCGCATAAGGCTTTACCTTTTCATCTACTTTTATACCGTTGAGTTTTAGGTATGTTATAAAACTGCAATAAGTGCTGCTTTTAGCCGAGAAGCCGGGTAGTAATATTTTGTTTAAACGGGGATGCGTTTTAATAATAGATAAAATATCTTGGAAACTTATTATTTCAATAGCTGTATCCCTTGCACTTTCTCCTATTCGGGTTATTTCAAGCCCCATATTTTGCACCCCGATTTTCAAGTTTTGCATAATGTCGTGCCTTTCTTGTAAAGCCATCTTTTGAAGTTCCGGTGTTTTGTTTTTGCTTGTAATTGCTGTTAGTTCCTTATGGGCAATTAAAGCTAGTATTTTCCAAAATCTGTTTTGGGTGTTGGGGTAATAAAACGGATAATGCCGTTTATTTTCATGTGGCGGATAGCTGCCTAAAAGTAAGGTCTCCATGTCTGGTATATCGTAATACCAGTTTGGGTGAACTTCGTGGTTTTTGTTGTTTTCCCCAGAAAACTTATGCACTGGTGTAGGTGCCATATAATGTATCTCCGTCTTTTTGTGCTACCCCTCTGAAAATAACTTTAT
>CAYTWI010000110.1:0-12031 GCA_964442045.1 uncultured Bifidobacterium sp. | reverse complement strand
ATGCGTTTGGATTTAGAAGATTTGGAACAAAAGCCAACCAACAAAATTGAAGGTTTTGCCGAGCGTTTAGAAAAAATGTTTCCGAGCATGTATAGTCATCGTTGCTCAGTTGGTGCGCCCGGAGGTTTTTTTAGTAGAGTAAAAGAAGGTACATGGATGGGACACGTAATAGAGCATATAGCGCTTGAAATACAAACCCTGGCAGGTATGGAAACAGGCTTTGGTCGCACACGTTCTACAGGAAAAGAGGGAATATACAATGTAGTATTTAGCTACATGGAAGAAAAAGCAGGCGTGTTTGCCGCCCGTGCTGCTGTGCGTATAGCCGAGGCTTTAATCAGTGCAAGCGAATACGATTTGGCAAGCGATATACAAGAGTTAAGAGAAATACGTGAAGACGAACGCTTAGGGCCAAGCACAGGTTGTATAGTTGATGAAGCCGTAGCAAGAGGCATTCCATACATACGCTTAAACAGACACTCATTAGTGCAGTTAGGTTATGGTGTAAACCAAAAAAGGATAAGAGCCACCATTGCCAGCACCACAAGCAGCATAGCTGTTGATATAGCCTGCGATAAAGAAGAAACAAAAAACCTTTTAGGCGCAGCAGAAATACCCGTTCCAAAAGGCCGCATAGTATATGGCGAAGAAGGCTTACAGGCAGCTATAGAAAGTATAAAATATCCTATAGTTACTAAACCAGTTGATGGCAACCACGGTAAAGGAGCTACTACCAATATAACCAATTGGGAAGATGCTGTAAAAGGACTGGAAGCTGCTAAAAAATATTCACGCGGAGTAATAGTAGAGAAATTTATAACCGGCTTAGACCACCGCGTTCTGGTAATCAATTATAAGTTTGTGGCAGCAGCTATCCGTAAACCTGCGGCCGTTACAGGCGATGGTAAACATACCATTGAAGAGTTAATAGCCATAACCAATGAAGACCCGCGCAGAGGTTATGGCCACGAAAAAACATTAACAAGCATAAAAATAGACCAGTTCACTCTGGATATTTTAGCCAATAAAAACCTAACACTCGAAAGCGTTTTACCAGCAGGTGAAGAGTTATGGTTAAAACCAACAGCCAACCTTTCAACAGGAGGTACTGCAACCGATATAACAGACCTTGTCCATCCCGATAACATATTTATGTGCGAACGCATAGCACGCATTATAGGTTTAGATATATGCGGAATAGATATTATGGCCGAAACACTGAGCGAGCCATTGGGCGAAACAGGAGGAGGCGTTATAGAAGTAAATGCAGCACCAGGCTTCCGCATGCATATTGACCCTGCAGCAGGCTTACCTCGTAACATTGCAGAACCCGTTATAGATATGCTATACCCTGTTGGCAGTACCGCACGTATTCCAATTATAGCCGTAACAGGAACAAACGGAAAAACCACTACCACCCGCTTAATGGCACATATGGTTAAAACCATGGGGCACAAAGTTGGCTACACCACCACCGATGGCGTATATATTCAAAACCAGTTAATGATGAAAGGCGATTGTACAGGTCCTGTAAGTGCAGAGTTTGTATTAAAAGATCCAACCGTTGACTTTGCCGTTTTAGAATGCGCACGAGGAGGTATTTTACGTTCAGGCTTAGGGTTCCATAATTGCGATATAGCCATTGTAACCAATATAGCCGAAGACCACTTAGGACTTGGCGATATAGATACCATAGAACAATTAGCCAGGGTAAAAGCAGTAGTGCCCGAAAGCGTTTTACCGGGAGGTTATGCCATATTAAATGCAGATAATGTACATACCGTTGGTATGACCAAAGACCTGCGTTGCAAACATGCATTTTTTAGTATGGATGAAAATAACCCGATTATAAAAGCACATACAGCAGCAGGAGGTTTAGCCGCAATCTACGAAAACGATTATGTAACCATTTGCAAAGGCACCTGGAAAATAAGAGTAGAAAAAGCCATTAACATACCACTTACCTTTGGCGGTAAAGCCACATACAATATAGCCAATGTGCTACCAGTAATATTAGCAGGGTTTATACGTAACTACAAAATAGAAGATATGCGTTTAGCATTGGCAACCTTTATTCCCGGACCTGCACAAACCCCTGGCCGTATGAATATATTCCGTTTCAAAAACTTTGATGTAATGGTAGACTATGCACACAATACTGCCGGTTTTGAAGCCATTGCAGAAATGTTAAGTAAAATAGATGCTACCGAAAAAGTAGGTGTTATAGCAGGAGTGGGCGATAGAAGAGATGAGGATACTATTAACCTGGGTAAAGTGGCTGCAAAAATGTTTGATGAAATAATAATACGTCAGGATAAAAACTTGCGTGGAAGAACCGAAGAAGAAATTATTGATTTGATGACTTCAGGAATTAGTCAGGTAGATGCCAATAAAAAAGTAACAACTATTAAAAAAGAAAAAGAGGCTATTGAATATGTTATTAAAAATGCAAAAAAAGGTAGTTTTATTACCATTTGCAGCGATGTAGTACCAGACGCATTAGACCAGATAATGAAATTAAAAGAAGAAGAAGATTTAGGGCATATTGAATTAGGAAAATAAACTATACCATAACCTTTAGATTAAAAGACTAGCTATAAGAATATAGCTAGTCTTTATTTTTTTATTTTCCTTCAAAGTAATAAACATATGTATTACCATCAACCGTTTTGCGTAACCACAATTCCGTAGAGGCCAACCTTTGAATATTGTAAATACTGGTGTCTTTATTAATAATAATTCTAACATCCTCATCGTCATTTTCGAATGACCAGGTTCCGCTGTTAACTGTTTTTACCGGAGCGCCAAAAATAGCACCTTCAATGGTTTGCGTTAAAGTACCACTATTAAATATGTTATAAATGTACGAAGTACCATTTAAATCCTGATTAAGTCCGTTTTTTTCATATTTAGCCAATGTCCATGTGTTGGTAAATCTATCTTTCCTTGTTCTAAGTGAAATAACAGGATCATCAGATCCCTTTTTACAAGAGGGAAGTAAAGTGAGAAGGCCGGTGCATATTAGTAGTGCATAAAGCGCGATTTTAATTGTTTTCATAATATTGGTTATATTCTTGTTTGTAAAATACAGTACAAAGATGCTTTCAGCCTACCGCTATTAGCTTATATAAAAAGTTGTTTTTATTGTATAATTATTGTTTTCAAAAACAACTTTACCCCAAGAATTAAAATATACCTGATAATAATCCGTATTTTAACCTTTCATCAAATTTTTTTTGACGATGCCACCTTTATAACCAATATTGCTCAAAAAATAAACTATGAGAATAATAAATACTATACTACTTACTATTGCCACCGGTAGCCTTGTGGCACAAGTTCCGCAAGCTATTAGCAACAGGTTAAACAATACCTACGATAGCATATGCACTAAGCTTAATATAAAAGGTTCGTCAGCTGCCATACTCATTCCCAATGTAGGTATATGGAAAAGGAATTTTGGTATATCACATATAGGCAAAAGTACCGATACCGAAATGTTATTTACATTAGGTAGTAATACCAAAACTTATACAGCCACAGTTATATTAAAGCTACACCAGTTGGGTTTGTTAAATATAAACGATACTATAGGAAAATGGTTTAACAATGTAGCCAACGTAAATGGTAGTGTTAAAATACAACAGCTATTAAACCATACCAGCGGAATAGCAAGCTATACAGACAATGGCAACTTTTGGTCAACAGTAAATAGCGATTTAACCAAAAGCTGGACACCTGAAGAAATAGTACCCTATATTACTACTCCATTATTTACACCGGGTGCCAGTTGGAGTTATTCAAACTCTAATTTTTTACTGGCCGGTATTATTATTAAACAAGTTACTGGTAAATCATTATCAGAAGCATACCGTACATATATTTTTAACCCGTTAAATTTAACCAAAACATTTTTACGGGCTGAAGAAACAATTACCATGGATGTAGCACACCATTGGAGTTCTTCAATTGGTAATCCTTATTTAACAGATTGGGAAGACTCAGGATTAAGTTATGTAGCTATGGATAAAGTTTCGTGGGCAGCAGGAGGATTATATGCAACAGCAGAAGATAACGTGAAGTTTTTTAACGCACTTTTTAATACTAAAACCATTATTGCCGACAGTATGGTTGCCAAAATGAAAGTAACCCGTAATATAGGAAGTGGAGCCGCTTATGGTTTAGGCATATTTACCTATGCCGGTTTTAACGGACGTACCGTATACAGCCATGGAGGCAGCAATGTTGGAGGAGTTAATGAAAACCTTTACGACCCTGTTAATTCAGTATCTATGTCAGTATTAACTAATCAGGATAGTATTGACAACGATATGGTTTTAACCTCATTGCTCTACACCTTGCACAAAGATTTGATAGCTTTAAAAGTAGGTGTTAACACAATAGAAAATAACATTACCCAAAACGTTAAAATATATCCAAATCCTTCAACAGGTAATGTAACAATAGACATAGACCAGAATTTAGAAGATGATATAAGCATAAGCGTACTTGATATGAGTGGAAAAACTATAATGGACTTAGGACATTTTGAAAAACAAAATGCACACCATGTAAAAGTTGATGTAAGCAATTTGCAAAAAGGCATTTACTTCATTACTGGTAAATCAACCAGCCAAACATTTACCCAAAAACTAATCCTCGTTGATTAAGATAAGCAATCATTAATTAAGCGAAAGAGGCTGCCTGTAAAGAGTAGCCTCTTTTGTTTTATACCAACAGGGTTTACATGCCTATTATTTATTAGCAAAAACATACCACAATTTTTATATTCGTTTTTGTAAAATAATTCATATGAAAAAAGTATTGTTTGTTCTTGTATGTTTAATAAATAATATAAGTTGGGCTCAATCCTATAAGCCATTATTGAGAGTTGACCCTCCATTTTGGTGGAATAATTTAAACAACAAAGAGCTCCAATTACAATTATACGGTAGAGACATTGCTGTTAATTCAGTTCAGATAATTAATCCCAAAGTAAAATTATTACGTATAGAAAAGGTTGAAAACCCAGACTACTTATATGTATATGTTAACCTGCAACATTGTAACGATACACAGTTTATTATACAGTTTACAAATGGAAAAGAAGTTTTCCGTTACCCCTATAAGTTACAAAAACTAAACAAAGACATTGATAATATAACACAAGCCGATTTAATTTATTTGGCCATGCCCGACAGGTTTGCCAATGGCGATACCACCAACGATGTAGTAGCAGGTTTAAGAGAAGACAGTTGTAACAGAAATTCGTATCATGGTCGTCACGGAGGCGATTTAAAGGGAGTACTCAATCATTTGGATTATCTGGACGAATTAGGTGTAACAGCCCTATGGTTAAACCCTACTTTAATAAATGATCAGCCCAAATACAGTTACCATGGTTATGCCTTAACCGATCATTACAAAACAGACCCGCGCTTTGGTACCAATGACGATTACAAAAAGTTAGGACAAGAGTTAAAAAAACGCCATATGAAACTGATTATGGATTTAGTACCTAACCACATTGGCGATAAGCATTGGATGTTTTTAAACATGCCCGAAAAAAGTTTTGTAAACCAATGGACAAACTTTACCCGTACCAATTATAGAGCAACAACCCATTTCGATCCTTATGCAAGTGCAGCCGAAAAGAAACAAATGGTTGATGGTTGGTTTGATAACCAGATGCCCGATGTAAACCAGCGTAACCCGCGTATAGCAACCTATTTAATGCAGAGCTATTTGTGGTGGATTAACTATGCAGGCATAGACGGATTCAGAATAGATACATACAGTTATAACGATTATGATTTTATGAATAAATGCATGGCCTATATAAAGAGAGAATACCCCGGGTTTTGGAGCTCAGGCGAAATATGGGAAAGGGGCGTTTTAAGCAATGCCTATTTTACCAAGCAGGCAGCCTATTCAAAATCGCCAAAGAGTAATTTAACAAGCGCTATAGATTTTAATTTACACTGGGCTATACACGAAGCCTTACTCGATACACCCGACTGGGATAAAGGAACAGCACAATTGTACCGAACATTAACACAGGATGGATTGTATAATGAGCCACATTTAAATATGACGTTTTTAGACAACCATGACTTGAACAGGTTTTATTCAATTGTGAAAAACGACATCAAAAAATTTAAGATGGGTATAGGCTTGTTACTGACATTACGTGGTGTGCCAAGCATTTATTATGGAACAGAATTATTGGTCAAAAATCCGCAACTGCCAAGAACCAACGATGGGCAGGTACGTATGGATTTTGAAGGAGCATGGCCGGGTGATAAACAAGATAAATTTATAGCAGCAGGCCGTACCGAACAAGAGAACGAAGCATTTAATTATGTTAAAAAATTGGCCAATTGGCGAAAAAGTAATGCAGCCATTACACAAGGGAAAACATTGCATTTTGCACCTAGCGATGGTGTGTATGTTTACTTCAGATATACCGATACAAAAGCAGTAATGGTTATTTTAAACAGGAATGCAAAAGCACAACAAATAAACTTTACCAAGTTTAACGAAATCCTGAAAAACTATACCAAAGCATACCATGTAATAAACGAACAGAGCATTCATTTAAACGAGCCACATAACGTTTTACCAGATACTATAGAAATTATGGAGTTAGAAAAATAAATCAAGCCTTCATACGCTGCTAATGAGATATCTCATAGCAGTGGTTATTAAATATTTTTAATATTTGTCAAGCCTAAATAACATGTTATGAATACAGCAATTAAATGCCCCAAATGTGCTGCTCACAAGGTTATTAAAAGTGGAATAGTACAAGACCGCCAACGCCACAAATGTAAGAGTTGCAGTTACTTTTTTACTGTAGATAAGCTGGGTAAGCGAATAGATAATTACTATGTAACTAAATCCATACAGCTCTATTATGAAGGATTAAGTTATAGAGATATAGAACGTTTATTGGGAGTAAGTCACGTAAGTGTTATGAATTGGGTAAAGCAATATGGTGTAGTTAGGCCTGATATATTGAAACGAAGTCCCGAAGTTCAGTTATTAACTCACGATGAGTTATTGAAGTATATGGAAGCTAAAGATAATTTAAAGGATGTAGGGTATGTTCTTTCCGAAGTAGGCGATAAGTTTTTACTGATTAAATGGAATAAGCAGAAACCTAAGTAACACTTAATTTTATGAGCATAAAAAAAGCCTGATTAATTAATCAGGCTTTTTTCTATACGGTACCCTCAAGTACTAAAATCTGCGAGGACCTCTGTTGTCGTTATTACGGTTTCCACCACCAAATCCACCACGACCACCACCAGTATTCTCTGTACGTGGACGAGCTTCAGTTACATTAATCACTTTACCAACATGTTCTGATTGGTGTAATTTTTCAATAGCGTTCTGTGCTTCTGAATCGTTAGACATTTCAACGAATCCAAAACCACGTGAGCGTCCTGTTTCGCGATCTAAAATAACTTTTGCCGAAGTAACTTCACCATATCCTTCGAATAATTGTTGCAGTTGTTCACTTGAAACACTGTAATTTAAATTTGCAACGTAAATGTTCATTTAATTAAATATTATATTGTTTTAAAGCCTTGTGGCTTTTTCTGTTACAAGGGTAATAAATTAATTTTGTATTTTCATATAGTGCCAAATTTTTTTTAATTTTTTTTTGTTTTCAGTAGTAAAATTAAGCATTACGAATGTGTTAAATTTTAATGTTCTATTTTTTGCCTGCTAAAAACTTGTTTCACGCAATAAAAAATATATTTTTGTTTGGTTTGAAGTAAACAATTTTTAACCTTTAACATATGTAACAATGGCGATATTTAATGCTAATAAAAACCAAACATTCAATCCGCAGGAAATAAATATTATCAATGCAGGAACTAGTATTGTTGGAGATATAAACTCAGAAGGCGATTTGAGAATTGATGGTTCTGTAAAAGGATCAATAGTGGTAAAGAGTAAATTAGTTATTGGGCCAAGCAGTAAAATTGAAGGTAATATTAAAGCAGCTAATTGCGATATTTCTGGATTAGTAAATGGTAATATGGAAATTGGCGAATTACTTTCCGTAAAAGCAACCGCTAAAATAGTAGGCGATATTACTTCACAAAAACTAATTATAGAATCAGGGGCTGAGTTTAACGGACGTAGCCAAATGGGTATTAGCAAATCATCAAATGGTGGTCAAAAACCTTCCAATCCAATTAATGTAAAACCTGCAGTTGTAGCATAGTAAAACTAAAATACACAATATTAAATGCAAAAAGAAAGACGTATTCATGCGTCTTTTTTTATATAAACCATGCAATTATTTTTCCATTCCAATTTACAGGATTCAACAATCGAATTACCCGAAGATGAATCAAAACATTGTATTAGAGTATTGCGTAAACAGTTGGGCGATATTTTAACATTAATAGATGGTAAAGGAAACGAAGCACAATGCGAAATTACCAATGCCAATCCTAAAAAATGCATTTTAAAAACAGTTCAGCTTAAACACCATCCCAAAACAAACAACAGATATTTACATTTAGTGATAGCGCCAACAAAAAACTTTGACAGGATGGATTGGATGCTGGAGAAATGTACAGAAATTGGTGTTGATGAAATAACCTTTATTGAAGCAGAAAATTCGGAAAGAGATAAAATAAATAAAGAGCGAAGCGAAAAAATTCTGGTACAGTCTATTAAACAAAGTAAGCAATATTGGTTACCCCAATTAAACAATATTGTAGGTTTAAAAGAATGGCTCAATAAAGAGCATGCACAAGCCTCAAAATTTATTGCCTGGTGTAAAACGGATAACACCCAAGGTTTAGCTAAACAATTGCAACAAGTAAAAGATTATTCAATTATTGTATTAATTGGTCCCGAAGGCGATTTTACCGACAATGAATTGATACAATGTGAAGCAAAAGGATTTAAGCCCATTTCATTAGGCAATACTATTTTACGCACAGAAACAGCAGCTGTATACGCTTGTACCGTTATCAATAGTCAAATAGACAATGCATAAAATTAAATTAGCCATACTACTAGGTTTTGTTTTTGCAAAACAATTTGTTTTAGCCCAGACAGATAGTATAACTAAACCCCAAATTACCCTTAGTAGCTATATTTTTTCCGCAGCTTTGGCAGGTTATGGTTTAATTTGTTTTGATAACAATGGTTGGCCAGACAGCAAGCAGGTACAAATATGGCGTAACGATAACTTTGCCGGATTTAAAGATGGAACCGATGATTTTTTAGTTTTTGGCCCCGGCTTATTATTATTGAGTTTAGATGCTTGTAAAGTAAAAAGCAGCAGTAGTTTTCCTAACCAGGCAGCTATTACTGCAAAAGCCGTTATACTAAGCTTAGGTATTGCCAATATTTTAAAATACACTACACAAGTAACGCGCCCTGATGGCTCAGCCGATAATTCGTTTCCAAGCGGGCATTCTACATTTGCTTTTACATTAGCCGAAGTATTACACCAGGAGTTTAAAAATAAGCCCTTTGTATATGTAAGCGGCTATACCATGGCAACGGTGGCTGCAGGCATGCGCATACTCAATAACCGCCATTGGTTTAGCGATGTATTGGTTGGAGCGGGTATAGGTATAGCTGCAACCAAATTGGTGTACAGCACCCATCAATATAAATGGAAAATGAATAAAGGAGGTTTTTTACCCATAATTGGTAGTAACCAGATAGGTTTTGTTTATCAGTTTTGATTGATAAATAAAATACTCTCTTCAATATCGTTGTGCAGGAATCTGTCTTTATCCACAAACGAAACCCTTTTTCTGTAATCAGCCACAAATGTTTCTACCTGTGGAGAGCTTTTTAAAGGACGTCTGAATTCAAGAGCCTGGGCAGCATTTAATAATTCAATGGCCAATATACGTTCCAGGTTTTTAACTACACGTAAACACTTAGTAGCCGCATTAGCACCCATACTCACATGGTCTTCCTGTCCGTTGCTGCTTACAATACTATCAACACTGGCCGGAGTACACAACTGTTTATTCTGACTTACAATACTTGCAGCCGTATACTGCGGAATCATAAAGCCCGAATTTAACCCCGGGTTACTTACCAAAAATGCAGGTAAATTTCTTTGCCCCG
The DNA here is from genome assembly GCA_964442045.1 of uncultured Bifidobacterium sp. Classification (GTDB taxonomy): domain Bacteria; phylum Bacteroidota; class Bacteroidia; order UKL13-3; family UKL13-3; genus JAAFJM01. The sequence goes on along the minus strand of CAYTWI010000110.1, from coordinate 1,912 downwards.
AAATTAACTGGTACGTTCTGCGTTCACTTATACTACCTAATTCAGCCAAAGCAATAGCTAAAAAATCCAAATGAATAGCCAAAGTTTGTCCGTGAAAATTACCACCCGAAATAATTAAATCTTCATCTACAAAAACATTAGGGTTATCAGTAACAGCATTTATTTCCGTATTAAAAACAGTACAAATATGTTTAATAGCATCCCTGCTGGCACCATGTACCTGCGGTATACACCTGAAAGCATATTGGTCCTGCACCTGCACCTTGGGTTGTTTGCTAATTTCACTACCTTCCAGTATAGCCAGAATAGTTTTAGCCGTTTCAATTTGTCCTTCATGCGGACGTACCTGGTGAATTAAATGATGGAAAGGTTCCATTCTGCAATCAAAACCATCAATAGAAACACAGGCTATTAAATTACCTACTTTTATTAAATGGTTAGCTTTTAGCAAACAATAAACACCATATGCACTCATAAACTGTGTGCCGTTAATCAAGGCTAAACCTTCTTTCGATTTTAATTTTATAGGCTGTAAATTGTGTTGTTTTAATACAGTAGCTGCATCATACATTACATATTTACTGTTCTCCTCAATCCAAACTTTCCCTTCACCTGTTAAAGGTAAACTTAAATGAGCTAGGGGTGCTAAATCACCGCTGGCACCCAATGAACCCAACTCAAATACAACAGGTAAAATATTGTGGTTGAAAAAATAAATCAGCCTTTCAACTGTTTCCAGCTGGCTGGCTGAATGACCATATGATAAACTTTGTACTTTAAGCAATAACATCAGCTTGACAATTTCCTGAGGTACGTAATCTCCGGTGCCGCAAGCATGGCTAAGCAATAAGTTTACCTGTAATTGTTCCAGATCCTCATTGTTTATTTTAGTGCTGTGTAAACTGCCAAAACCGGTGTTAATACCATAAATAGGTTGTTGGTTATTGGCCATTTTATTATCCAGGTAATTTCTGCAACGTGTAATTTTAGCTATAGCCGATTGACTTAATTGAATGGTTTTGTTTTGACTAATAATAGCTGTAATGTCATCAAAAGTAAGTTGTTCAGTTATTTCAAAAATACTGTGCATAGTGGTTGTTCCTGTTTTTAAAAGTAAAATGTAATCAGCCGCAATGCTAAGTTGTTTTTCTTTTTTTACAAAAGAATATTATACAAAGTTTTTTCCGTTTAATATCTGTAATAGAGAGCGAATTAAATTAGAAATATAGGTGGTTAATGAACATAAAAAAGCCTGTCAATACTATTGACAGGCTTTTATTTATTGTAATAAATGAACCATTTCACTGTTACCCTGAATAAAGGCATGGTCCAGGGCGGTTTTGTTATTACTGTCCCGCCAATAAGGGTTGGCTTTATTGTTTAGTAACAGACGGACAATATCCTTATGGCCAAAAGTAACAGCAAAAATAAGCGGGCTGGCATTATTGAAATTAACCAGGTTAATATTTGCTTTGTGTTTTAGCAGTATTTCAGCAATATCCAAATATCCTTTAAAACAAACACCTATTAAAGCAGTATTACCCATCATATCCTGTTGGTTCAGGTTGGCACCCTTTTCAATTAAAATCTCAACTACTTCCTTTTGGTTGTTATAAGCCGCAATAATCAACGGAGTATAACCTTTGCTGTCTATTGTGTTTATTAGTGAAGTATCTGTTTTTAATAATTGTTTCAACAAAACAGTATCTCCTTGTCTGCAGGCATAAAATATACTTTGCGCTTGAATGGTTTGCATAAATAAAATAATTAAACTGACTAAAAATATTCTAAGTGAGTACATAGTATTAAACAATTAATGCATAAAGTCTTCTTTAGTAAAACCCAGTGCTTTGGCCAGTTGCATGCCATAGTCCTTATCAGCTAAGTAAAAATGTGTAATCATTTTCTTTTG
>CAYTWI010000109.1:0-12099 GCA_964442045.1 uncultured Bifidobacterium sp. | reverse complement strand
CACTGTAAAAAGTTAACAGCCAAAATAACACAAGCATGATTAAAGCAGAACCAAAAACAATACTCAACTTTTTAGCCAATCATTTTGATAGCTTAAAAGATTTGTTTGATGCACAGGTAGAAAACGGCATCATACACCAGGAGGTATTGGCGCAGATAATGACCGAGCGCGATGACCAGATTCAATCGCAGCTCATTGAATACAAAATATTGCGTAAGCTGGGCGATGATTTTGAATTCAGAGATACTTATTTTAAACTATTCGAATTTATTTTAAATGAGTTCAGACCGCTATTGCCTGAAACCATTCAAAAGTACGAGCAATCAATAGGTGCACTATTCAAAAAAATACGCGAAGGCATTAATGGCGATACATTGATTCTGAAAAACCGGATTGATGATCTGAACAATGAAATAAAAGAGTTCAGCGAAGCCGTAGAAAAAAATACCGTTCGTTTATTAGCCGAAACACGCGAGCTGAAATCGAACGTTGATAAGCTTGACTACAAAGAAAAAGTACGCAAGGCCAGCTTCTGGATTGATTATTACATATTGCCTTTGAACAATATTCTGGATATTAACCATGGCGATAGTATTACCAACAAACTGTTTGATATATCGGAATACGTAAACGTACGCAGGCTTAATTTCAGCGATGAAAATATACGTTTGCAGTTTGAAAAAGTATATACCTTTTTAATACAAACCAACGATGATTTATTGCGCCAGTCAAAACTATTAACCAATGAGTTATTGCCTTTGATTGAACGCATCAGAACCGAATCAATTATATTAACAGGTTGGATGGAGTTTTTAAAACAACCTTATAAATCGCCCGTACCAAAAGTATTTAAAGGCGAGCGTAACTATCCGTACAATAACGATATGTATTTAAATGCGAAAGAATACATTGAGCAGTTTGCGGCTGATGAAACCATTATTTTGGAAGAGCCTATTGCCAACAGCGATAAATGGGTATTTAACAAAGACCTTTACAAAGGTAAAATGATGAGCCAGCTGCCGCTTGACAGCTTTTTTGACTGGTGTGGTTTAACGCTGAGAGGCGAATACAAAGAGATAGAAACGGATAAGTTTTTTGCCTTAACCGGATTGTTGTTTGAAGACGGCATTATGCTGGAATTAGACGAATCGGTAAAAGACAGAAAACTAATCAAGACCAACCAAATGACATTGAGAGTACCAAAAATTAAAGTAATAAAACATGGAATTTCCTAGATACCACAGAGACATCGTAAGTGATTTAATGGCCGGTAAATTTATACTGGCCAGCGATCCTAAATTTATATCGCTTAAAGAGAGTGAAGAATTTTATACCAAATTTTTTAAGGAAAGTTTTGCCTATGAACTGGAAATGAAAACCGATTTTGGTTTTATACTTTCTTACGAAACAGGCGAGCAACTAAGCAGAGATATCTGTTTGTTTTTTGCGGTACTGAGCTTTGAGCTGGATAAAGACGGTAAAAACTTTTTAGAAGAAATACAGTATGCCGAGTTTGAAACCGAAAAGCTGGATGAATATTTTGATAACTCATCGTATGCGGAACTGATTAATAACAACAACCAGTTAAAGGACAGCTTTAGCCGCAAGCAGTTTTTAGCTACTTTAAACAGGCGTAATATTATTGAGAAAACAAGCGAAAATAAATTTACGTTTACACAAGCTTACAAAGTGTTTATTGACTTTGCTATTGATTTTGCCAAAGGCAAATTGAACGCAGCCAATAATGAGGCTTAGTAAACTACTTCCTATTTTTTCTATTATAAAAAACGCTTCAGCTAAATACTGAAGCGTTTTTTGTTTTAACAAAGTACTGTTAATAAAAAGAGTACTTTTCCTACTAAAAAAGGGTATTTCTACTCTTGTGGTTGTAATATTTATTGTTGAGTATTGTATTTGTTAGCGAATACAAGCGTTTATATTTGGTTATAAACGTTTACAAACGCCTTTTTAAATAAAGGCTAACAAGTATTTGTGAAAAAATTTCGCCAAGCCACTAGTTATAAGCCATTTTAGGACGACACGACAAAACACGAAAATGAATAGATTTAAATAATTAACTTTGACCGATAAAACAAATGGCAAAAGGAAGTCCAAGACAATATACTGATTTAACTTTAAAGAGACTTTTCTCTTTATCTGGAAACTGTTGTGCTTTTCCAGCTTGCCCTGTGACTTTTTTAAATTGGGATGATGAAACAAATTTCGCAAATATCTGCCACATAGAAGACGCTAACCCAACTACTCATAAATCTGACCGATACAATCCCAATATGACGAACAAGCAAAGAGCAGATTATAAAAATCTAATTTTACTTTGCCCTAACCATCATATAGAAACCAATGATCCAGCTAAGTACTCTGTAATAGTACTTCAGAAAATGAAGCGAGATCATGAAAGCAAAATGGCGCTACTTCAAGCTGGAAAGAATATTATTGCAAAGCATCCCTCGATTCTTAGTATCGTAATCAATCAAATTGGTGAAACTCTTATCGAAAATGATTTGGATGACAATACCAAGATGGCACCAAGTACTGACGAGAAAATCTTATACAATAATATAATTAATTATAAGCCGACAATTGAAGAATACAGCATTTATCAAGGTAAGCTAAACAATATTTACGAAGAAATTGAAAACCAAGGTTCGACTAAAAAAGCTTTTCTTTTACAAAATATTAAGACGCTATATTTAAAAGAAAAAGGAAAATACAAGGATATTTCAGAAATCAGAGCCAATGCAGATTTGATATTTGAAAATATTGAAAATGAGATTTGGGAAATTCTTGAAGGAAGTTCTAATCTTAATAATGAATTACCTATAGAAATACTTAATATAGCAATACTAATTGTAATGGTCGATGCTTTTATGAGATGTAAAATACTTGAAGAACCAATAAAGCAATGATAATTAACAGCAATATTACACCCGACAGAGATTTGTATTACTTGGGAGGCAAGGTGATTGAAGTTTTGGTTTCTAATGAAGAACAAGAAGTTGACTATTTTGACCTTTTCCAAAGAGTAAATACAGAATTGAAAATTAGCTTAAACTTGTACACACTGGTTTTGGATTGGTTATTTATTATTGGTGTAATTAATAATGCTGAAAACGGATTGATAAAAAAATGTTTCTAAAATCGTTAAAGATATTAAATGGTAATTCCATTATAAATGAAATTCCTTTTCATAAAGGAATTAACTTAATTGTTGATGAAAGTCCTAATGATTCATCAAAAACAACAACAGGTAATAATGTTGGTAAAACTACTGTTTTAAGACTCGTAGATTATTGTTTTGGCGGTGATGGCAAGAATATTTATCAGGACACGGAATTTAAAAAGCAGCCAAATACTACTATTGAGAATTTTCTCAAAGACAATAACATAATTATAGAAATTGAGTTAGTTGCCGACTTAGATGATCAATATTCGGAAACTGTAATTATTAGGAGGAATTTTCTACAAAGAGGTAAAAAGATTCAAGAAGTTAATGGAGAAAACATTTCAAAAGATAAAGATTTTGATAAACGACTAAAAGAAATCATTTTTAAATCTGAGGTTGACAAACCTACTTTTAGACAAATAATATCTAAAAATATTAGAGACGAAAAAAATAAAATGACTAATATAGTCAAAGTGCTTAGTTCGTTTGCCACACCAGAAGTTTATGAAGCCTTATATTTATTTTGGCTTGGAATAGACACTGAAGAACTTGACCAAAAGCAAAAACTTTCGGAGAATAAAAAGAAAGAAGAAAACTTTCAAAAAAGATTGAAAAAAGAAGGTGAACTATCGCTAGTTCTTCAACAACTTGCATTTATATACGGTAAACTCGATGAACTTAACCAAAAGAAAAATTTATTTGTAGTCAACGAAAACTATGGTAAGTACATTGATGAACTTAATAATACCAAAGCTAAATTAAACTCAGTGTCAACATTAATTAGTAGACTTGGAATTAGACGGGAGTTAATTTTGGAAAGTAAGGATGATTTGGAAAAAGAACATTCAAAGATTGATTCATCACAAATCAAATTACTATATGACAGGGCGAATTCATTGATACCTAGTTTACAGGTCTCTTTCGAAGACACTTTAAAGTTTCATAATGATCTGATTAATGAAAAACTTAAATATATTACAAAAGAATTACCTGATTTAGATTCTTCAATCAACTCAGCTAAAGCAGAATTAAAAGCGCTTCAGCGACAAGAAAAGTTATTAATTTTAAGTATTGAAAAATCTGGTTTCACGGAAGATTTAGAGGCAATTATACTAGAGTTGAATAAACTTTCCGAAAAAAAAGGAAGTTTAGAAGAACAAAAAAGACTTTGGGAATCTTCAAATGAAAAATTAAAGAGTATTGAATCTGACCTTAACTCTATCAATGACGGTATAGTTTCAAAGGATGATTTAATACAAAACAGAATAACTCATTTCAATACATTTTTCTCTAATTTATCAAATCAACTGTACAGCGAGTATTACCTTTTAAGTCCCCAAAAGACAGAAAAGGGATATGATCTTATTGTTACTAATATTGAAGGGAATCCAAGTACAGGAAAGAAAAAGGGGCAGATAGCAGCATTCGACTTTGCTTATATAAAATTTGCAGATTCTCTTGAGATAAACTGCTTACATTTTGTAATGCATGACCAATTAGAGAATATTCATGACAATCAGCTCAATATTATAGTTGATGTAGCTAATAATTTGAATGGTCAATATATCGTACCAATTTTAAGAGACAAAGTTCCCGTTAACATTGACATTAGTGAATACGAAGTAATTACACTTTCACAGACAAACAAACTTTTTAGAATACCTTAATTAAATAAAAAACGGCTTATAACAGCACCTACAAGAAATTGGCGGTTCAGTGGTTAAATGAAGTTTTGTGCTTCGTATCAAGTTTAGTTCTGGTAGACAGTTTTCGTCTCCGAAATCGCCAACTTCTTGTAGCTGCAAACCTTTAGTAGCAATGGTAATAAGACACTAAATTTTCACCATTGTTGGTGTTCTTAACCAAAAATTACTTTTATGCTCATTCAATTTTGAACATGGCATCAATTAAATGCTTTTGTATATGTTCAGTTTTTAAACAGGCGTAATATTATAGAGAAAACAAGCGAAAATAAATTTACGTTTACCCAAGCCTACAAAGTGTTTATTGACTTTGCTATTGATTTTGCCAAAGGCAAATTGAATACAGCCAATAATGAGGCTTAGAAACTTCTTATACTTTTTTCTATTACCAAAAACGCTTCAGCTAACCACTGAAGCGTTTTTGTTTTAATAAAATGTTAATGCAAAAAAGAGTACTTTTCCTACTAAAAAAGGGTATTTCTACTCTTGCGGTTGTGAGGTTTATTAGTGAGTATTGTGTTTGTAAGCGAATACAAGCTTTTATATTAGGTTATAAACGCCTGTTTAAATAATAGCATAACCAGTATTTGTAAGAAAATTTCGCCAAGCCACTAGTTAGGTGCTATTTTAGGAAGACACATCAAACCACAATAAAATGACAGAAAGCAATCAACAAATTTCCAATGACAAAATTGATCAATCAGACAATGACGTTTATAAATATTTAGAACTTCCTACAACAGAACTTCTTGACAAATTTGGAAAAGGCAGCCATATCCCAGGCTCTGGAAGTGCTGCTGCCCTTTCTGCTTTGATTGCTGTTGAGTTATTAAAAACTGTTTGCATATTGACAAAGACGAAAGAATCGTATTCAGGTGTTCATTCACAAATGGACTTCATAAAAGAACAACTTGAGCAAGAATATAAAGCCAAACTTATTGACTTATTTTACCGTGACTCAATTGAGTTTGGAAAAGTATCAGAAAAAAGAATGTTGAGAGACATAGAAAAGGACGAAAAACAAAGAGAAAAATATGGCCGTGAAGCGGCAGAACAACTTAGAATTGCGACTGAAATACCAATTGAAATATGTAACACTTGTTTCAAATTAATGGAGTTTGCACTTTCCATATTTGACAACGGCTATAAGGCGACACGAGGTGACGCAGGAGTTGCAATTAGCAATCTTCTTGCTGGTATTTCAGGGACATTATTTGTAGTTCTACTAAACATCAAAGTTGCAAAAAAAAGTAAATGGACAGAGACGAAAAGAAAAGAAGCAGAAGAATTAGCCAAAAGGTTTGTTAAGACACAAAGAGACGCTTTTTCAAGAGTAGTAAGCCTTTACAAGGACGGAGTTCCAGACGGTCAAACAGCAATATCACTTGAACAATAAAAAAACAGCACATAACAGCATATTTGTAATAGGCGGGGTTGCGCGCTCCGCATCAACATTTGTGGTGAAAATCGCCACCTTCGCCAAGCCCGAAACAGTTAGGTGTAAGCTTATTAGACATTCGTAATCCAAACCAAAAATTGACAAAATTAACAATGACAACATTTTCAGACAACGAGCTAATAGATAAAGTCTTAAAGGCTTCATATGACAGTCCTAGACAATACATAGAAGTACTATATGCCCTTGAGAAAATTACTGGAATTAAAGACACGTCAGGGCCAAGTGAGGTATATAATTTAACAAAGAAAATATCTAAAAAAATTATTTCCGAAGGTATTGCAGACTGTAAAGACGATAGAGAAATAGCTATTATGATAAACCAAAAAGGAATAGACATAGTAGATAATGGAGGTTATTTAAAATATATAGAAAGACTAAAAAACCAAGCCTTATATGACGCCAAAATACAGCAAGCAACAGACGATAAACTTTTTACCGACCTAACAATTGCAAAGTGGCAAAAGAAAACATTCTGGTATTTATTTATTGGTAGCATATTGAGTTTATTACTTTCTATCTATTCGACATTACAATCAAGTTCAACACAACAGCAGTTAGAGAAAACAGAAAAGATAATAGACTCAATGCAAAAAACTGTAATACATTTAGACCAGGAATTACTGAAGGTTGTTTCCGATACAACCAAACGGTTTCAAAAAAGTAAATAATTTTTCGCCCTTGTTGTTATTCTTCACCAACAATACCAAAATTGCTTTTACATTTTCCTGTTTTTAACAAAGCTCAATAAAAAGTTTGTATACAAATACATTTTGTTGAGCTTCAAATGTCCTTTGTTGTATTACAAAAGTCTTTTGATGGGTGAAGATAGTCCTTTGTCAGTTGAAAATGATCCATTGTTAGGTGAAGATAGTCTTTTGTTAGGTGAAGATGATTCATTGTTGGGTGAAGATAGTCCTTTGTTGGGTTACAAAAGCCTTTTGATGGGTGAAGAAAGAGTATTTAGCCCCTATAGTTATTCTTCGCCAACAAACACATCAACAAAACCGCTTTATTAACATCATTTCCATGCGCTTGCTCCCCTATTTCCAATTGCATTAATTGTGCTTATCTTGTAGTTCATAAATCCTTATTATTGCAAGTGATTTTTTTTAACACAATAAATTTGAAAAATCAAAACCACTAATTTGTAAGGCTCGAAAATGGGATTGGGTAATTATGTATCATTTTAAAACTATATCACATGAAGTTTAAAACATTGGAGTCTTACGAATTCAAGGATAAATATTTCTACAGAATATGTAAATGGGATTGGTTAACTCACGACATGATTCATGTTTTTGATAATAATAGGCCCCGATTGATAACAATGGATTACTGGCCACAAGAAGTTTTTTTAGAGGCCAAAGGACAATCAACAGTTTCTGAATTCATACACTTACTAGCTTCAAAATATCCTAAGACCCAAATCCCTAAAAATCTGGATTCTGCAATCATTGAAGAGTTAGAGAAACTCATAAATGAAAATTTAATTGCATTATCAGACTCGCCAATCCAACTGGCTAATTCAATTTTAAATCCATTAACAGAAGAAGGCGATATTGATATGTTGGGTACTTGGAAGGGAACATATACTTATAATTTACCCGAAGAATATAAAGACCAAAGAACTCAAGAAGTAGCATTTGAAATAGTAATAAATTCTGTTAACAAAAACCAATTTAAAGGCACTGTTAAAGATGACCTATCGACAGGAGGAACACCCGGAATTGGAAGTATCAATGGAAGTTTTAATGATTACGAATTATCATTTGAAAAGAACATGCCTGTTCATGCAAGAGTAGAGAAAGACCGTTCACATACTATTGATAAAAATAAAAAACATCCTGCCATATTATATTCAGGTGAATTTTCAAGAAGTAAGAAAAGAATTACCGGTACATGGAGATTTAAAAACAAAGTACTTGTATGGAAAGGGATAATTCCTCTTTGGATTCTTCCGGGAACTGGAAGTTTTTCAATGGAAAAGGAAAACAACAATACATAATAGTACATATTAGCTTTTGTGATATTCTTCATCAACAAAACCGCTTTATTAACCTCATTTTTCATGCGCTTGCCCCCCTATTTCCAATTGCATTAATTGTGCTTATCTTATCGTGCATAAATCCTTATTATTGCAGGCGAATTTTTTAACACAATGAATTTTATAGCAGAATTAAAATGGCGCGGCATGTTGCAGGATGTAATGCCGGGAACAGAGGAGTTACTAAGCAAACAGGTAACCCGCGGATATATTGGTTTTGACCCAACGGCAGATAGTTTACACGTTGGGCATTTAACCCAAATAATGACCTTAATCCATTTTCAAAGAGCAGGTCATCAGCCGGTAGCTTTGGTGGGTGGCGCAACGGGTATGGTAGGCGACCCTTCAGGTAAAAGCGATGAACGTAATTTATTGTCGGAAGAAGTATTGCGCCACAACGAAGATTGTTTGAAAAAACAATTGAGTCATTTTTTAGACTTTAATGCCGGAGAAAACGGAGCTATTTTAGTCAATAATTACGATTGGTTTAAAGGCATTTCCTTCCTTGATTTTATACGCGATATCGGTAAGCATATTACCGTGAATTATATGATGGCCAAAGACTCCGTAAAAAAACGTTTGGAAGGCGAAACAGGCATGAGCTTTACAGAGTTTACTTACCAGTTGGTACAGGGCTACGATTTTTACTACTTATGGAAAAACCTGAATTGTCAGGTACAAATGGGCGGTAGCGACCAATGGGGCAATATAGTAACAGGTACTGAGCTGATACGCAGAAAAGATGCAGGCGAAGCTTTTGCCATGACTACCCAATTGATAAAAAAAGCCGATGGTACTAAATTTGGTAAAACGGAAAGCGGTGCTGTTTGGTTAGATAGAAAACGTACATCGCCTTACAAATTTTACCAGTTTTGGTTAAATGCCAGCGATAGCGATGCAGCTAACTGGATTTATATTTTTACCCTGTTAAGCCAAAGCGAAATAGAAGCACTAAGAGCAGAACATGAAAAAGCACCACACTTGCGCGTATTGCAAAAAGCATTGGCCAAAGAAATAACCATTCGTACCCACAGCGAAGCTGATTACAATGCAGCGGTTGAAGCCTCGAATATATTATTTGGTAACGCCACAGCAGAAGCATTTGCCCAACTGGACGAAGCTACTTTTTTAGATATTTTTGAAGGAGTACCACAGTTTAGTATTGCAAAAACAGAATTGGAAAACACCATTAATATAGTTGATTTATTAGCCGAGAAAACAAGTGTATTTCCATCAAAAGGCGAAGCACGTAAAATGATAGCCGGTGGTGGTGTAAGCATGAATAAAGCCAAAATAGAAAACGATACGGTAAGTATTGGCACAAACGACTTAATCAACAACCAGTTTTTAATTGCCCAAAAAGGCAAGAAAAACTATTTTTTAATTACTGTGAACTAAGTTTGAGTGTAGTTTGAGCGTAGTCGAAAACTACGCTCAAACTACGGGGAGAGAACACAAAATAATGTTTCGACTCCGCTCAACATCCGCGACTCCGATCGACAGCCACGGCTCCGCTCGACATCCGTAAGAACAACAACGTAAAAATATTTAAGCAAAAAATGAAAACCATTACACCTAAAGACTTACCATTGGCTGAATTTCACAATGCATTATTAACCGCTATTGCACCACGACCTATTTGTTTTGCAAGCACCGTTGATAAGGATGGAAATCCAAATTTAAGTCCTTTTAGTTTCTTTAATATATTTGGTTCAAACCCCACTACACTTATATTCTCTCCTGCCCGCAGGGTTAGGGATAATACCATTAAACATACCTTAGAAAATGTAATGGCTACCAAAGAAGTGGTGATCAATGTAGTTAACTACAATATGGTGCAACAAATGAGTTTAGCCAGTTGCGAGTATCCGAAAGGAGTAAACGAATTTGTAAAATCAGGCTTCACTCCTATTGCTTCCCAAAAAGTAAAACCTTTCCGTGTAAAAGAAAGCCCGGTACAGTTTGAATGTAAAGTACGCGATATTATTGAAACCGGCCACGAAGGTGGTGCGGGTAATCTGGTCATAGCCGAAATTATACTCATGCATATTGATAACTCGGTAATGACACTGGATGGTAAAATAGATCAGCATAAAATGGATTTGGTGGGTCGTTTGGGAAGTGATTGGTATGTAAGAGCCAATGGCGATGCTTTGTTTGAAGTACCCAAACCCAACAGGAACCTTGGTATGGGTGTTGACAGCTTACCGGAGGCTATACGTTTAAGTACTATTTTAACGGGTAATGATTTAGGCTTATTAGCCAATGAACAAAGCATTCCTGATGCTGACAGTGTAGCTATATACAAACACATGAACAAAGATTTGTTAGGCATACACCAACGCTTTAATGATGATGCAGAGAAACTGCAATCGGAATTGCACCGCTTGGCGCATTACTTATTAAGTCAGGGCAAAGTAAGCGATGCCTGGAAAACATTGTTAAGTTAAACCAACAAAGCATTTAAATATGGAAATAGCATCAAAAATAATCATCGCCATCATTGCACTCGAACATTTTTATATTTTATGGTTAGAAATGTTTGCCTGGGAAACCCAGGGAAAAAAAACCTTTAAAGGCTCTTTAAAAGATGAAATGTTTGCACCCACCAAAAAGCTGGCTGCCAACCAGGGTTTATATAATGGTTTTTTAGCCGCAGGTTTAATCTGGTCGTTGCTAATCAGCGATACGGTATGGCAAACCAATGTAGCTTTTTTCTTTTTAGGCTGTGTGGCCGTTGCCGGTATTTATGGTGCTTTAACGGCTGCCAGAAAAATATTTTTTGTACAGGCATTACCTGCTTTAATTGGTTTATTGGTTTTATACTTTGCTCAATAAATAATGGGTATTGTTTTGGAAACAGAAAGGCTAAACATACGCCCATTTACTTTACAGGATACTGCCTTTATTATTGAGCTAGTAAATAGCGAAGGATGGTTAAAATATATAGGCGACAGAAATATAAAAACCACCACGGATGCAGAAGCTTATTTAAGCAACGGCCCTATAAAAAGCTATACACAAAACAACTTTGGCTTATGGATGGTTGAATTGAAAGACAGTCATACACCCATTGGTATGTGTGGCTTAATTAAGCGAGATTCATTACCCAACCCCGATATTGGCTTTGCCTTTTTACCCGCATTTGAAAAACAAGGTTATGCTTTTGAAGCAGCACAGGCAACCATGCAGTATGCAACCCATGTATTAAAGCTGACTACTGTTTTAGCCATTACACTGCCAGAAAACAGCTCATCCATAAAATTACTCAATAAAATAGGTTTACAGTTTATGGAGCATATCACCATGCCCGGTGATGATGAAAAACTAATGTTGTTTAGTAATGAAGTTTAAGCTTTACTCTACTACAAACATTTTAGCCTGTTGGCTCTTATTGTTTTCTATTTTAAAATAATAAACACCTTTAGCCAGATTATCTATATTAATGGTTTGGGTAGTTCTGGCCAATTGTACTTTGGTAAACTGCTTACCATTTACATCATAAATAACAGCCTCGCTATTCAATAGCTTTTCGTTTATTTCTATATTTATCTGGTGTTTGCTTGGATTGGGGTACAATAAAAAACCACTCTCTTTCTCTTCTATATTTTTCACTCCCGATTTAAAATCGTACATCCCAATAGCATACATTCCTTTTTCAATTTTATTGGCCGTAAACCTGCCTGTTTTATCAAGCTTACTACCACCT
>CAYTWI010000108.1:0-12252 GCA_964442045.1 uncultured Bifidobacterium sp. | reverse complement strand
TTCAGAGATTTGTCCAATAAACGCTTCGTTGTGTTCTTTACCTGCATCTTCACAACTTACTTTTGTTGGAATAGCCAGTAAAAAAAACTCATATATAAGTTGTTTAAAATCAAACTCGTGAAGGGTTTTGGGCAAATAAATGATTTCGTCATCATCTAAATTGGTTATTCCGTCAGTAAGTTTAATTAATAAACTGCTTTCATTATTTAAAGGTAAATTGAATTCGTCCAGGCAAATATCGCAACTTACCAGAGCTGTGCCTCCAATTTTAAAAACTAAATCGTACATGTTTTCCGATTTGTGTAGTGTTAAATGGCAATTTGCATCAGCCTTTTTTATGGGCGCATGTTCATATTCATTTAGCAAACTATCATTAATAGGAAAGCTAAATTCATTATGTCCTGTTTGGAGTTTATTGAACTCAACTATGTAAATTTTAGTTTTCACTTTTTATAATAAAGCCCACAAATGTAGGTTTTTGTGAATAAAATAGGTGCTTTTTTTTGAAAAAGATGGAATTTAATTTTCCGAAATAGATTTTTTTAATTTTTTATGATTGAAAATAAAGTAGTTATGTGGAATTTGAAAAATATCAAAATGGGTAAAACCTGTGAATAGCTAATAGGATATTAATCAAGAATAATGCTTATAAACAATAATAGAATATTTTTGTTACGAAGAATTAAAATGAAACACCAACACCAATTAATAAAACTTGTTGAGGAATTCGCAAAGTCATCGGGTCATCCTATTGATGTTGTTGAACTTGATAAAGCTAAGGCGCGTTTTCAAGGACCAATATCTAATACATTTGCAGATTTTTTTTCTCAGTTTACCGATATAGCCTCCTTTTCTCATTTCACTTTTGAGGTCAGGGTTAGCTCCCCAAAGGAATTTGAAAAAATTATTCATAAACTCACTTACCCTATTATTTATTTCAAAGCAGGTGCTGCTGATCTTGTTCCTGTTGTTCTGAAACACCAGCGCACAAAAAAATATGAAACCATTGAGATAGATAGCTATAAACAAAATGCCGCTAATTTTGATAATTCTTCTGAAGTAGCTTCTTCTGCAAAAGCATTGAGTAAACTAATGGCCGACAATCAGTTTGTTTATGATAAGGTTGATGGTAATTATGATGATTATGTAGTTTATATAACCGGGTTTGCCATTAGCTCATTATTAAGTGATAGTAGCCATGCACAAAAATTAACCCCATTACAGCGATTTTTTAGTCTACTGAAAGCAGAAAAACGAGATATTAAGTACATTTATTTTTTTGCTATATTAATAGCCCTAATCAATTTAGCCTTACCTTTAGGCGTTCAGGCTATAGTTGGATTAATTTCTGGTGGATTATTGGTAGAGTCGGTTTTTGTGTTGATTGGGTTGGTAATTTTAGCAACTGGTTTATCCGGGTACTTGCAAATATTACAATTAAATATGGTAGAAATATTGCAACAAAGGGTATTTACCAATGTAACTTTTGAGTTTGCCTGGAGGCTTCCGCGCATTAAATCTGCAAGTTTGTTAAAACACTACACTCCAGAAATGGTTAACAGGTTTTTTGATGTACTAAACATCCAAAAATCGTTACCCAAAATATTGATAGATTTAACAGCGGCATTAATTCAAATATTATTTGGCTTGCTTTTGCTTTCATTGTATCATCCGGTGTTTATTGGGTTTGGCGCAATTATTCTTATTATAATAATCGGTATTTTTTATTTTACGGGTAAAAAGGGTTTGGAGACTAGTATTTACGAATCAAAATATAAGTATAAAGTAGCCTATTGGCTGCAGGAAATAGGCAGAAGTATTCATTCTTTTAAGTTGGCGGGTAATTCAAATCTTCCTATTCAAAAAGCCGATTATTTATTGTCGAACTATTTAAAGTATAGGAATAAACATTTTAAAATACTCGTAAAGCAATACGCTGCCATTGTTTCTTTTAAAACGTTAATTACAGCCTCGTTATTAATTTTAGGAAGTTTTTTAGTTGTTAACCGACAAATAAATTTAGGCCAGTTTGTAGCGGCTGAATTAATTATTGTACTGCTTATAAACTCGGTAGAAAAGTTAATTTCAACCTTAGAGGTGTGTTATGATTTATTAACAGCTTTTGATAAAATAGGGCATGTAACTGATTTGCCTATGGAGGATAATACCGGCAGGGAATTGCACGATTTGAATATTGATGAAGAGTTTAAGATTGGTATAAAAGATTTGCGCTTTAAGTACCCAAATACTAAAAAATACACTTTAAACGGAATTGATTTAACCATTAACAAAGGAGAGCGCATTTGTATTACGGGCTTTAATGATAGTGGGAAAACTACTTTTATTAAAACTGTTTCAGGTTTATTTACCAGTTACGAAGGAGTAATTACATTGAATGATATTTCGGTACGTGAATTAAACATAAATGCATACAGAAGTATAATAGGTGATAATTTATCGCAGGAAGATGTTTTTGAGGGAACCATTGAAGAGAATATTACAATGGGTAGAAGTGGAATAGATTTTAAGCAAGTTATAGAAGCTGTTAAGAAAACAGAATTACATGAGTTTATTGCACAATTGGAGAATGGATTACAAAGCCCCGTTTCGCCAGGGGGCATGAACTTCCCAAAAAGTATTATTCAAAAAATATTATTGGCAAGGAGTTTTGTACAAAAACCCAAGTTGTTAATTATTGATGACTTTTTTTACAATACGCAAAAAAGGGATAGAAATGATTTACTCACTAATTTATTTGCTAATAAGGATTGGTCCATCATAATTATTTCATCTCAGCCAAGTATTATGATGAAGTGTGATAAGTTAGGAGTAATGAAAGATGGGAAAATAATACATTTTGATAGTTATGAAGCATTGAAACAAATGAATGTTTTGAATGCGTTTTTAAGTGAATAATAAATTACCGAGAATTACTTTATGGATCAAAATCCTTATAATAATATAAGCAACGAATTTAACCATTCAGATTTATATACTGTAAAATTAGTTAATACTCCCAAAAAGTTCCGGGTTATCAGGAATTGGTTGGCTGGTATTTTTATGGGCTTGTTTATTTGTTTGTTTTTGCCCTGGCAACAAAATATAAACGGGAAAGGCAAAGTGGCTCCATTTGCACCAGGCGACAGACCCCAGAATATACCTTCGGTTATTGCGGGGCAAATAGCTACATGGAATATAGTGGAAGGCCAGTTTGTGAAAAAGGGCGATACACTAGCTGTTATTACGGAGGTAAAAGAAAAGTACTTTGATCCTGAATTGTTGGCACGTACTGAAAACCAGCTGGTAAATAAGGAAAGTAGTATTGAAGCTAAACGCAGAAAAATAATTGCTCTAGAGGCACAAATTGGTGCTTTAAAAAGTAGTGTGTCCCTTAAACTGAATATGGCTAAAAATAAAGTAAAGCAGGCCGAGTTTTTGGTTAAATCTGAAAGAGCCTCATTTGAAGCAGCTAAAGTGAATGATGATATTGCTAAAAATCAATATGAACGTATCAATGAACTCCATAAAAAGGGCTTGGCCTCTTTAACCGAATTACAGAACAGGGTTAATAAAATGCAGGAAGCTAAAGCCAAGCTGGTTGAATATGAAAACAAGTATAATAAGGTAGAAAATGAATTGATTAATGCACGTATTGATTTGAATTTTATTGAAGCTGAATATTTGGATAAGATTTCGAAGGCAGAATCAACTTTGGAGGAAACAGCGGGAGATCTGTTTGAATCGCAAGCTGATTTGATAAAACTAAGAATTGAATTTAAGAATTTACAGGTGAGAAGTGGCTTCTATGCCATAAAAGCACCTCAGGATGGTTACTTGGTTCAGGTATTAAAATCAGGGATTGGCGAGGGTGTAAAAGAGAACGAAAATATTGCTACCATCGTTCCTGCTAATACAAAAAATGCTGCTGAAATTACCGTAAGAGCTTTGGATATGCCATTGTTATATATTGGTTGTAAAGTAAGGATACAGTTTGATGGTTGGCCGGCTTTGGTATTCAGTGGTTGGCCGGGTGTAAGTTTAGGTACTTATGGCGGTATAGTTAAAACAATTGACAGAAATGCAGATGAAAAAGGTAATTTCAGGATATTGGTTGTAGCCGATCCTGATGATTATGCATGGCCAGAATTGATTAGGGCTGGTAGCGGTGTTTATGGTTGGGCTATGTTAAACAGAGTTCCTGTATGGTATGAATTGTGGCGTCAGTTTAATGCCTTTCCTCCTGATTTTATGGATAGTCAGAAAATAAAAGACAATGAAAAAAAAGATAAGTAGTATACTGGCAAAATGTTTGGCTAAATTAGCTTTTATAATAATTGTACTGTTTAACTTTAGCGGTTTATACGCGCAGGATACGGTTGTACTTAAGTTTCCGGTTTTTTATGAACAGGTAGTTAAAAACCATCCAATTGCAAAACAGGCTAATTTACTGACTGAATCTGCCAAAGCAGAACTAAGAATAGCCAGAGGCGCTTTTGACCCGGTGCTAAGTACTGATTTGCACCAAAAGGTTACGGATGGTAAGAATACTTATACGTATTTTGAGCCACAGTTAAAAATACCTACTTTAATTGGTGTGGATATAAAGGCGGGTTATGACCAAAGTGATGGTATTGCTGTTAATTCTGAGCGGGCTAAAATAATTCAAAACAGTGATGGTACCTATCAGCAGCAAATAGGGCAGTATGGTATGCTGTACGGAGGTGTAAGTGTTCCTTTATTGCGCGGATTACAAACGGATGTAAGACGGGTAGTTTTAAAACAAGCTAATTATTTAAAAGGCTTAAATGAAGCGGAACGAATTAAAGTAATCAATAAATTATTTTTAAATGCGTCAAAAGACTATTGGGAATGGCAATTAAGTTATTCGCGATTACGTTTACTACAGACTAATTATGCATTGGCTTTAAACAGGTATAATTTTATAAAAAGCAGAATAAAAGGAGGGGAGGATAAGCCCATTGATTCGGTAGAAGCATTTATTGAGCTGAGACGCAGGGAAGCTTTACTCATAGAGGCCGATGTTGATTTTAAGAATACAAGTTTGGCTTTAAGCAATTATTTATGGAATGATAAAGATGAACCGGTACAATTAAGACCCAATGTAGTGCCTTCGAATGAAGGGATGGAAGTAAAGTTGGTAAGCAATGATTCTCTTCAGCGTTTAGTGCAATATACGGAGAGTTTTCATCCTGAAATATTGAAATTGCAGTTTAAGAATAAACAATTGCAGTTTGATAAAAGATTAGCCATTGAAAACATAAAACCCCAGCTAAATATTGAGTATTATCCTTTCCAAACCTATACAAACGGCAATCAGAATGATGTAAACAATGTATTTGGCAGGCAATATAAATTTGGTGCCAGCTTTTATTCAAGTTTATTGTTGCGTAAGGAACGTGGAAAGTTACAACAGGCAACAATTAAAATTAAGTCTAACGAATTTGAAACACAAATTACAAAAAGGGAGCTTGTAAATGAGTTGTTGGCTAGTTATAATAATTTTATAAACCTGGAAAAACTATTGGGTATTC
The DNA here is from genome assembly GCA_964442045.1 of uncultured Bifidobacterium sp. GTDB lineage: Bacteria > Bacteroidota > Bacteroidia > UKL13-3 > UKL13-3 > JAAFJM01. The sequence goes on along the minus strand of CAYTWI010000108.1, from coordinate 6,700 downwards.
AGGAGAGTTTGGTTTACCATGCTATGTTATTACGCGATGCAGAACAAGCCCGATTTGAAAATGGTGAAAGCTCTTTGTTTTTAATGAATACAAGGGAACGAAGTTTAATTGAGGCTCAGACAAAATTAGCTGAAATAAGCAGTAAATATGCCAAGGCCAAAATACAATTGCAATGGTCGAGTGGGGTGAAGTTATTTTAATGGTAAGGCCGATTAAGCCAATTGCTCCTTCATTTGGCTTTTAATTAATAACAAGCCAGCATAGGTTATAAGCCCGTTTACTATTAATAATTCCTGCCCAAATTGATAACCACCGAATAATTGTTTTGAAAAGGTATCCAAAAAATAGCAAATAATTGGAGCTGCAATACAAACAATGGGTATTAGCCTATCAGCTACTTTTATTTTATTAAATAAGCCAAAAGCAAATAAACCCAATAACGGTCCGTAAGTATATCCTGCAAACCTAAATACCTGATTAATTACTGCATCATTATTCATTTCTTTAAACAGTATAATCAGAAGAAAAAGAATTAGAGCAAAGGCAATATGAATATAGTGGCGTTTGCTTTTGTGTTCTTTATTTTCGTTTGTTTCGTCAAAGCCGAGTATATCTATGCAAAAAGAAGTGGTAAGTGTGGTTAATACACTATCTGCGCTGCTAAAGGTAGCAGCAGTTATGCCCAATATAAAAATAATAGCCCCAGCGCCACCAATATAGTTTAAAGCAATGCTCGGAAACAGTTGGTCTGTTTTTTCAGGAATGGCTATGCCTTTGGTTGCAGCAAACTGGTATAACAAAACGCCTAAACTTACAAACAGTAAATTAATAAATACTACTATAATACTAAACCACCTGATGTTTTTCTGTGCATCGGCCAGGCTTTTACAGCTTAGGTTTTTCTGCATCATGTTTTGGTCTAAACCGGTCATGGCAATGGCTATAAACATACCTCCGGCAAATTGTTTAATGAAATGGTTTTTGCTTAACCAGTCGTCAAAAAAAAGCAATTTGCTCATGGGGCTTTCTTTTACTAAACTTATAGTGTCAAACAATGATAAGTTTAGTTGGTTGCAAACTACATATATGGATAAAGCAACGCCTGCCAGCAGAAAAGCTGATTGTAAAGTATCGGTCCATACCAAGGTTTTTATACCGCCTTTGTAAGTATATAATAATATAAGCCCAATTACAATAAGTGTTGAAATGGCAAATGGAATGTGCAGGGCACTGAAAAAATAAACATCTAATACTATCAGAGCTATGTATAAACGAAATGAAGCTCCTACTATGCGTGATAAGATGAAGAAGAGGGAGCCTGTTTTTTGGGCAGTTTTGCCAAATCGTTGTTCAAGGTAGGAGTATATGGAAATAAGGTTGAGTTTATAATAAAGGGGTAACAGGAATTGGGCTATAATTAAATAACCAACTATATAGCCTAATACCATTTGCATATAACTGAACTGGTTGGTACCCACTGCACCTGGCACTGATACAAAGGTAACTCCTGAAAGTGAGTCGCCAATTAAGCCAAAGGCCACTATATACCAAGGCGATTGTTTATTGCCGGTGAAATAACTATTGCTATCAGCTTTACGGGTGGTGTACCAAGCTATTAAAACCAATAAGCCAAAGTATCCGAGTACTGATAATAAAATGATATAAATAGACATGGAGGCAAAACTATTTTTTATTTACAAGTAACAAATAGTTTTTTTATAACAGTTTTAAAGCTAGTTTATAAAAGCGTATAGCAAATTATATCTCTTCAGCCCAGTTAGCTCTGTCCATTGGGCTAAACTGCCAGGGTGCCTGGTTGTTTTCTAAGTTGCTGAACATGTTGTTTAAAGAAGCAGGTGCTGCACTTTGTTCCATTACTTTGTATCTGCGCATTTCTACAATTATCTCCATCGGATTAATATTGATAGGGCATGCTTCAACGCATGCATTACAGGTATTGCATGCCCATAATTCTTCTTCGCTTATATAGGAATGTAAGTTCTTATTATCATCGGTAAAGGTGCCATTGAAATCAATGTTTTTACCTACTTCAACCAATCGGTCGCGGGTATCCATCATTATTTTGCGGGGCGATAGCAGTTTACCTGTTTGGTTTTGCGGGCAGCTGCTGGTGCAGCGTCCGCATTCGGTACAACTGTATGCATCCATTAAATTTTTCCAGGTTAAGTCTGTTACTTCTTTTACGCCAAAACTGGTTGGTGGTTCGTAACCTGGAGGCGGTGTTGCTGAAGGGTCTAGCATTAAGGTTACTTCCTGAGTAACGGCTGCCATATTATTTAACTCTCCTTTAGCCTTCAGGTTTGAGTAATAGGTATTGGGGAATGCTAAAATAACATGGAAATGTTTACTGAATGGCAGGTAATTCATAAATATAAATATACCTATAATATGAAACCACCAGGCTCCTCGTTCTATAAAGATTAATGTTTGGGCTGATAAACCACTGAATAAGGGTGATGTTAACCAACTGCTGATAGGAAAAGCACCTGCTGCTTTATAATGTTCAGCGCCTTGTGCCTGTAGCAATTGGTCAGCTCCGTTCATGCAAAGCAAAGCTGCCATCAATATAATTTCAATACTTAAAATACTGGCTGCATCCTGATTGGGAAAACCTTTTAACTCGGGGCTTGTAAAACGTTTTAGTTTAATAATATAACGTCTGCATAAAAATATGATGCACGATATAAGCACACCTAGGGCTAATATTTCAAAAAAGCCGATGGCTACATTATAAACGGGACCTAAAAAGGCCAGTACCCTGTGTGTACCAAATATTCCATCTATTAATATTTCTCCTACTTCTATATTTATCAATATAAAACCTGCGTATACAATAAAATGAAAGAAAGCTGCTATAGGGCGTGTTCCCATTTTGCTCTGGCCAAAGGCTACACGCAGCATGGTTTTTAACCGGATGGGTTTATTGTCATTCAGTTCTACATCTTTTCCTAACAATATATTTCTACGAATTTTACCTAAACTTTTAGCAAATAAATAAATTGCTACAGTGGTTATAATTAGGAATATTATTTGTGAAATCATAAGCAATAACGGATAATGCGCAATTATAAATAATAATTACTTAAGTATGTTCAATAAATTATTTTGAAATTATTTTGAAAAAAAACTTGCATACGAAGTAAAAAAATCTACTTTTGCACTCCCAATAATTGGTGCGGTAGCTCAGTTGGTAGAGCAAAAGACTGAAAATCTTTGTGTCGGGGGTTCGATTCCCTCCCACACCACCAAAGCGGCATATTACAGATTAAGTTCTGATATGCCGCTTTTTTATTGCGTTAGTGTCTGTTTCAAAAGTAGAACAAAAGACAAGCTGATTTATTTTATAGTTCGATCCTTGTCTTTTTGTCTTTACTAAGAATTCTATCCCAAGTAGTTTCTTTTCTCATTGATTGCTATTTCACGCTTCTTATAAAAAGTATTATTTATCTATAGTGGTACAAAGTTTTTTTGATTTGAAACTATCAGGTTAATAATAAGATTACATTTTATAAAACAATTCAAAAATAGTATACTCCCTTATTATTCGAGTGTCTTCATCTATTTGAAAACATCTATGTTTTGATTCACTCTAATCAATTTAGTAATACTGTTTTAATGTTACGCTAATCTGTGTTGTCCACTTTTGTGCCTGAACCAAAAGGCTGACAGAATACCATAAACAATGGCATTGTCTGTTAAAATCTTAAACTAATCAAAAAATTTATGAAAAAAAAAGTAGTACTATTAAGTAGCATTTTATTCGCCTTCACATTTAAAGGATTTAGCCAAGCTATTAATCCTGCAGTTTGGCAAAGTTTAACCTCTTATTGGAGTTTCGATAATACACAAAATTTAACGCAGGCTACCAAAGGACAAAATCTTATTCTTGAGGGAACACATACTGCAATTGCGGGTCCGATGAGTGGAGATGGGGCCGTAACCATTGGAGGAACAGGTAATTCATACAAGGTACGTCACGGGTTGGCTAAAGTTGGCAATGATTTGTTGGTTAATAAATTTTCGTTGGTTATTGATTTTAGAGTACCTCAATTAGGGAAATGGTATTGCTTTTACCAAACGAGTCCAAACAATTCAAATGACGGGGATGCATTTATAAATACTTCGGGAAATATAGGTGTTGGTCAAACAGGATACTCATACAGTAAAGTGAAAGTAAATGAATGGTATCGTTTAGTTATTTCCGCTGATTTAGGGAGTAGCTATAAATATTACTTGGATGGTCAGCTATTGCAGGATGGCGATGCACAAGATAAAGATGGTAGGTTTGCTTTAGATAGTATTTTCTATTTCATTAATGACGAAGATGGAGAGAATAACCTTATTGATATAGCCGCACTTGGAGTATTTAATAAAGCATTATCAGATAACGAAGTTTTTGCATTAGGAGGTTACGGTCATGTTATAGATAAAGAACCATCATTAGGTACGGCTGGAATGAATCCATATTTGCAAACACCAACGCCTTCATCGATATATGTGAGCTGGCACTCAATTGATACAACTGTAATGCCTGTAGTGAGATTTGGAACAGATAGTACCAGACTAAATAATGTATTAAGTGGAACCTATGAAAATATAAAAGAACGTATTTGGCATACCGTTAAATTAACCAACCTTACCCCAAATACTACGTACTATTACCGTTCAATAAGTGGCAAAGATAGCACGGGTATTTATCCGTTTAAAACACCAGCGGCACAAGGAACTCCAGGCCAGCATCTTCGTTTTGTTGTATTGGGTGATTCAAGAACTGACATTACTCGTGCTACCCAACAAATTTCAAAATTGAAACATAAACTACAATCAAAGTATGGAATGGATTGGTACAACCAAATTTCTTTAATTGCTCATGTCGGAGATATCGTAACATCTGGAGGATCAATAGCACAATATACAGATGAGTTTTTTAATCCATTTTCTGAAATATCTTGTTCAGTGCCAACGATGATCAGTATTGGTAATCATGAAGGAGAATCCTCTATTTACTACAAATACATGAAGTATGAAGAATTGTCGTCTAACGCGTTTGCTTCTCCACATCCTTACAACGAACGTTTTTATTCTTTTAACTTAGCAAATACTCAGTTTTTATTTTGTAATGGAAATTGGCAAATGCGCAACAGTGCACAAAAAGGTTGGATAGAAGATGCATTAAGAGAATCAGAAGGTAATTCAAAAATCGATTTTGTATTTTCATTCACACACCAACCAGGTCACAGCGAAATTTGGCCTGACGGAAATGAGACCTTTGTGCAAGAAGATATTTTGGGACACTTGAAAAATTTTTACAAAGCCTCAATACACTTTAGCGGGCATTCACACAACTATGAAAGAGGGGTTATTCCTATGTCTAATTCGGATGCCAAACTTCAGCACGATATGAGAGAAGTGTTAAGTGGTGGTGCAGGTTCCTCATTAGATCGTTGGGGTATGTATTCAAATCAAACAGATTATCCAGAGGTACAATATTCAAGAGATCATTATTGTTATGTTATAATTGATATTGATGTTGACAATAAATCATATACAGCAGAAACGTATAGTTTTGGTCATGATGATAAAGAATTGGATAATGTTTTAATCGACAAATTTTACCGAAGCATCAATCAGACTAAACCAGAAAAACCAATTTTAGCTGGGGTTATTAATAGTGATAAATTAACTTTTGTTACGAACAAGATGGAAGGAGTAGACTCTATTATGACTACTCAATTCCAAGTAACTAATTTCCCAGAGATATATGCTTCTCCAATTGTTGATGAACTGAGGGATTATCAGAACATATATGGTGATAAAGGTGCTCCAGATTACGAGCCTATTGATAAAAATGCAGGAATAGATTTATATAGACTTTCTGTAAACAAAAGTACATTAACATTAGGACAGGAACATGGTTTCCGCGTACGTTTTCGCGATCATAATTTAAGATGGTCTGATTGGTCGGAAGAAATGAAGTTCACTCCTATAGCAGGTTCCGCTACTCCTGCTGCAGACTTTGCCGCAAACAAAACAAATATTCCGGTAGATACTAAAGTTTCATTCAGTGATTTGTCGAACGTAACTGCTACATCATGGGATTGGGATTTAAACGGAGACGGAGTAACAGATAGTAAAGCAAAATATCCGGAATTTACTTATACCACTAATGGCTCTTATGATATAACATTAACGATAAATAAAGGAATAGCAGGAGAACTAAGTATAACTAAAGCTAATTACATTGTTGTAAAATCAATTACTGGTATTGAATCACTAAGTAAAAACCAATTGAAGTTAACTGTATATCCTAATCCAATACAAACATCTACAACAATCAGTTTTACGCTTCAAGAAAAAACAAATATTACTGTTAGTATCCTTGATATTAATGGAAAACTGATAAAAACATTGGCTAATACGGTATTAAAAGGCGGAGAAAACAAATTGGTATGGGATGGAACCAACTCAACTGGTCAAGCTGTTTCAAACGGACAATACTTTATTAAGTTATCAGGCGAGCATATTAATATCTCAGAATCGGTTGTTTTGATGAAATAATTTCCATTGAGCAAAGCATAACCTTCGTTATGCTTTGCTTTTTTACAACGCTATGATACCAAATCAGTTTTGGAATTAGCAATACAAATCAAAGATTTAATAATATGAAAAGAATAATTAT
>CAYTWI010000107.1:0-12397 GCA_964442045.1 uncultured Bifidobacterium sp. | reverse complement strand
AGGTTTCCTTAGTATGCTTTGGGGATTTTATGCATTAAGCAGGACAATAACTATTTTTAATGAAGGGCCATTGGGTAGCTTTGGTTCGCAATGGATAGTGGTTGAAAGTATATTATTTATTATTGCTTTAGGTTTATTTTTAACGGTTAATTATTTGCAAAAAAATGGACAATAATATAACGCCTAAAGAATTATTTTTAGAACGTATCCACAACGAGGTTGAATTGCATTTACAGGAAGTTATTGGGCAGTTTCAAAACTTACCAGAACATGTGTTATTAAAGCCTTCTTCAACCGGAGGCTGGAGTATAGCACAATGTTTAGCACACTTAAACAGTTATGGCCATTATTACTTACCATTGATAAAAAAAGCAATCGACAATGCACCTCAAAATAACAAGGCAGTAAATGACAAACACAGTTGGCTAGGTAAATATTTTACTAAAACAATGCGTGCTGATGCTACACAAAAAAAGTACAAAGCTTTTAAAGGCCATATACCAGCAACGCATTTAAATGCCCATGCTGAAATAGCAGAATTTATTAACCAGAACGAGCAATTATTATTGTTTTTAAAAAGGGCAAAGGTTATTGATACGAATGGTATCAAAATAAATATTTCGATTAGCAAATGGATAAAAATAAACCTGAATGATTTGTTTGATTTTATAGTAGCTCATAATAACAGGCACTTACTACAAGCTAAAAGAAATCTCTAAGAAAGTTTATATAACTTAAAACTATTTTAGTTCAACAAGCGCTTGCTGCACTTCTTGTTTAGCTTTATCCCAGGTTAATTTCAACTTGTTAAACAAACGCATCACTTCATTCAACTTGTTATCTTCCTGTGCCTGTTCTTCCATAAATGTTAAATCATCTCTTAACATTTCTAGGCCTAATACTAATAAATTATTTTTAAGCTTATGGATAGTAGTAGAAAAAGCATCGTGCTGCCTATTGGCTATTTGTTGCTCTGCATCAGCAATCAATGCCGGTATTTCAGTACCTAAAATAGAAAGCATTTCTTTCATAAATGACAAAGACCCTAAAGCAGCATCATTTAGTTTGGTTAAATCAATATAGTGAAATGGGGTAGTGTTTTTTATTCTATTACTTATTTCTGCTACTCCTCCATGATTTATAATACTTTTATCAGTACCTAATAATTCACTTATTTTTTCGCGTAACTGATCAGAATTAAAAGGTTTGGTTAAACAAATATTGGCCCCTGCAGCCAGAGCCTTATCCATACTGCTGGTTTCGGCCGAAGCTGTTAAAGCTATAATGGGAACTGTTTTACCTGTTTCAAGAGCACGTATGTTTTGTATGGCTTCAAAACCATTCATAACGGGCATAAATAAATCAACGAGCAATAAATCAAATGGTTCTTCTTTAAATAAGGTTAAGGCTTGTAAACCATTGTTGGCACAGGTAACCTGTGCGCCCCAGTATTTTATGTATGATACTGCTACACGTTGATTTACTATATTGTCTTCGACCAATAAGATTTTTGCCTGCTTTAAATTGGTAAACTGAGGCAGACTGCCACTTGTTTTTTCTTCCATGAACCGGTCGGCATTTGAAGACTCTTCAAAACCGAGTTCAAAATAAAAACAACTGCCTTTATTAGCTGTGCTTTCTACACCAATTATACCACCCTGCAACTCTACCAAATTTTTGGAAATAGCTAAACCTACTCCTGTTCCACCATAGTTTTGGTTGATGCTATTGTTGGCTTGCCCGAAATCATCGAAGATGTTTGTTATTTCACCTTTTTGAATACCTATACCTGTATCGGCTATTTGAAACAGCAAACAATGCTCCTTGCCTTTCATACCTGTTTTGGTAATATGTAATGTTATTTCGCCCTTATCAGTAAACTTAATGGCATTACTTACCAAATTGTTTAACACCTGAGTTAAACGCAGGCTATCGCCTATTAAAAAATGGGGCACATTATTATCTATACTATAGGTAAATTGTAATCCTTTTTCTTCGCATTTGGTTAAATAGGTTTGATGCACACCAACTACCAGGTGCTTTAAATCAAAATCGGTTTTAACAAAATCTATTTTACCTGCTCCTATTTTCGATAGGTCTAATACATCGGTAATTAATGCCAGCAGGTTGTTGGCTGAAAAAGAAAGGATATCCAGATTCTCTTTTGTTTCTCCCTTTGGTTTTTTAAGCAACATGTAATTGGTTAAACCAATAATGGCATTTAAAGGAGTGCGTATTTCATGGCTTATGGTAGCTAAAAACTGATTTGATCTGGCGTGTTTTTTTTCTATATAATTGGGTTCTGATACTACATAAAACAACAGCACATTGTCTTCTGCAATATGCACTATCTGTGTTCTTAGCTGATTTTTCTCCAGGTCTTTGGTTTGTAATACTACTTCGAGATTATTGGCTTCAGCAAAGTCGTTAAACTGTAAGTTCTCCTTGCTTGCATTGATTACCTGAAAAACTTCGTTGAAATTTACATTTTGATACGCTGCCAGCAGATTAGATAATCCTTTGCCGAATTCTATTATTCGCAACTGGCTATCAAGCAGAAAATAATAAGGAAAAAGCCTTTCTATCTGGTTATTCTGAAGTTTTGAAAACAGGTTTTTCATAAGACTTGTTATAAACCCAACAGGCTGTTAGAATAATGATTTGGTTTACCTAATGAGTTATTGTTTTTTTAAAAAATACTCAGGCTCACCTGCTATAATTTTATCTATTTTAGCCTTTAATTCTTTAGGGTCGCAGGGCTTTACCATATAACCGGTGATACCCAACTCTAAACATTTTATGCGCTCCTGACTATTGTTTACATTGGTAAGCATTATAATGGGTGGCAGGGTTTCATACATGCCTTGCAGTCGTTCTAAAAATTGAATGCCACTCATTCCGTCCATAATAATATCTAATATGATTACTTTGGGTTTATTACCTTCTTTTAAATAGGTTAATGCATCTTCTGCTTTTGCCTCGGTAACAACGGTATAGAAATGGCCCAGATAATGCTCGAGCATTTTACGCGCTGCTAATTGGTCATCAATGATTAAAATGGTGTTATGCATAAAAATATTTTAACAAATATGTAATTTTATAAGCAATGATGCCAAAAAATATTGTAACGGTAATAAATGTTTAAAATATGGCCTGTAAAAAACAGTTAAAGGCCCAATATTTCAATATATACTTTGCTTAACGATACGTAGTTCTGTGCATTCTGCTTTATTTTTTCTACCTGCTCCGGAGTAATTTGCTTAACTACTTTGGCAGGCGTTCCCATTACCAATGAGTAGGGCGGAATTTGTGTGCCTTCCGTTACCAGTGCATTGGCACCTATAATAGAGAACTCTCCAATATTTGCTTTATTCAAAATGGTGCTGTGCATACCTACCAATACGTTGTTGGCTATAGAGGCTCCATGTATAATGGCACTATGACCTACTATACATTCCGCGCCAATTATTACCGGGCAGTTAGGGTCTACATGAATTACTGCATTATCCTGCACATTGCTTCTGTCTCCTATTTGTATCAAATCGTTATCGCCACGTAATACTGCACCAAACCAAATGCTCACTTCATTACCTAATACCACATTGCCCAATACGGTGGCATTGGGTGCAATAAAAACATCGGTTCCTTTGCTGACAGGTTTTTTTAAAGTGGCTTTTATTTGCTCTGTATTCATAAATTATTCAAATGAAAGGGCTGCATCCAGGTATACGAATATATCACTTGGCAACTCATCGCCTTGTTTGCTGCCACGTTTATGGCCTGTGCGTACTGCTATTATATTTTTATCGGGTATGGCAAAAATGTATTGTCCGCGAATTCCCCTGCAATAAAAAATGGGGTGCGATTTGTAATTGGTAATCCACCATTGGTAGCCATATTGGTCATTGGGTTTACCATTGGTTTTTAGCAATGGTGCCAGTGTAACGGATTGTTGAATATAGCTAGTGTCTATCAATTGTTGTCCGTTCCAGTTACCGTATTGCATATATAGTTTGGCTATACGGGCAAAATCGCGACTGGTGGCATACCAACAGCAACTTACTTTTTCCATACCATCTTCTTTATCTAAACTCCAAAAAGCAGGTTGTTCTGCACCCATTGGCTGCCATAAATTTTTAGCAGCATAATCGCTTATGCTTTGTGCGCCTAATACTTTTTTCAATATCATGCCCAGTAACTGGCTGTCGCCTCCTTTGTAGTTAAACACTTTACCGGGTGCTTCTACCACATCTGATTTTAAAGTTAAACCATTTACATCTTCGCCATAATAGGCTTCGCTTGGCCATGCCCAAGGACTGTTATAGGTTTCGTCAAAACCAACACCACTACTCATGGTTAGTAAATGGGCAATGGTAATTTTGGCTTTTTCACCTGTTTTATAACTGTCAATATAATTACCTACTGGCTCATCAATACTTTTTATTAAACCTTGTTTAAGGGCTATACCAATTAAAGCGGATGTAAAGCTTTTAGCCATACTGAATGAATTGGTCACACTTTTATCATTGTATTGCTCCCAATAATTTTCGTACACAATGGTATCATGCTTAATGACTAAAAACGAAGTGGTTTTAAATGATTCAATTTGTTTAATAATATCATCGGGTAATTTCTTTTTGTTATAACTATCTGTTACCACCCAGGCTTGTGGCTTGCCATTGGCTATTTCTCTTTTAGGAAAAAGGGAAAGTTCATCTATATCAGGGCCTAACTTGCCACTGAATATGGTGAGTGCAAATACTTTATTTAAAAATATTTTACCGCTTACTAATATAGCTATTTCGCCTAACAGCAAAATGCTTATCATTACAATTAAAAACCACTTTATAAATTTCATTGTATTGTTATTTAGTTTTGAACTGCCAATATATAATTTTGGGTGTAGTTTATTGCACGCTAAACTGCTTTTTATACAGTGTGGTATAAAAACCTTCATCTATTTGCAGTAAGGAATGGTGGGTACCTCGTTCCATAATCTGGCCTTTATCAAGCACCAAAATTTCGTTGGCATTTTGTATGGTTGATAAGCGATGGGCAATTACGATGCTGGTTCTTCCCTCCATCATTTTAGCAATGGCATTCTGAATTACTTCTTCTGTTTCCTGGTCAATGCTTGAAGTAGCTTCGTCAAGCACTAAAATGCTCGGGTTAATAACCATGGCTCTTACAAACGATATTAATTGCCTTTGGCCAACACTTAATGTTAAACCACGTTCCTGCACTGGTTGAAAATAACCTAAAGGTAATTTACTTATAAACTGGTGTGCGCCTAATAATTTAGAGGTAGCTTCTACCTGCTCTAAAGTTATTTCTTTATTGAAAAGGGTTATATTATCGTAAATGGTGCCACTGAATAAAAATACATCCTGCAACACTACGGCTATGTTTTTGCGCAGGCTTTCGGTATTGTATTCTTTTAGCTCTATCCCGTCTAAATATATATTTCCTTTTTGGTAGTCGTAAAAGCGGCTTAGTAAATTAATGATGGATGATTTGCCGGCACCTGTTGCGCCTACCAGTGCCAGGTTGTTTCCTTTTTGTAAGCGGAAGTTTATATTTTGCAATACATACTCATCATCTACATAAGCAAAGCCTATATTTTGAAAATCTATTTCTTTCCGTAAGGCAGTAAATATTTTGGTACCTGAAGCTTCAATGTAGCTATTATCATCAATTAAATTGAAAATACGCTTGCTTGCCACCATACCCATTTGTAGGGTATTAAACTTATCGGCTATCTGGCGGATGGGGCGAAAGAACATATTGATATACATGATAAAGGCAACTATAACTCCGGCTGAAGCATCGCCAATAATGGTTTCTTTGGCACCATACCAAACTACCAAGCCTATTGATATACTTGAAATAATTTCGACTATGGGAAAAAAAACAGAATAGTAAAAAACGCCTTTTATGTTGGCATCGCGGTGTTGTTTGTTTATTTCCTTAAACTTATCAAACTCTTCTGCTTGTTTGTTGAAGATTTGCACTATTTGCATGCCTGTTAAATGCTCCTGTACAAAGGTGTTCAACTCCGCTACTTTATTACGTACCTGCTCAAAGGATACTCTTACTCTTTCTTTAAACCAATAGGCTGCCAATAATAAAAAGGGCAGAATAGAAAGGCTTACCAATGATAAACGCCAATCGAGCTTAAACATAATAAAGAGTATAAAAACTATCTGAAGCAAATCGCCCATAATACTTATAAAGCCTTCGCTGAATACTTCGGTAATGGTTTCTATATCGCTAATGCAACGGGTTACCAATGTACCAACAGGTGTATTGTCAAAAAACTTTAAGCGCAACTTTGATAAGTGAGTAAATACTTTGGCCCGCATATCTTTTATAATGAGCTGGCCTAGCAATGCGCCTAAGTAACTACTCCATAACTGGAAAATGGCTGATAAAACCAATAAACCAAATATGATTAAGCTATAGGTATAAATGCTTTTTAAATCTTTGGCGGGAATAAAATTATCAATGGTGTATTGAATAAGGTAAGGCCTTACTGTTGATAAATAGGAAACCAATACTGTTAGTAAAAAAGTAAACCAAAATAATTTTGCGTGTGGAACGGATAGCTTGAATAATCGTTTTAATACGCCTCTGTCAAATGAACTCGGTTTACTTTTTTGCATTTAGTTTGTTTAGTTATTACACTAATTTTTCGCTTAACTTTTCTATTTCGAATTTAGCCGGTTGGTTGCGGTAAATAATGTTATACATGGCATCCATAATAGGCATTTTTATGTTCAACGCCTGGTTAAGCTCAAATACTGTTTTGGTAGCATAGTAGCCTTCGGCAATCATTTTCATTTCTAATTGTGCCGATTTTACTGAGTAGCCTTTGCCTATCATATTACCAAAGGTGCGGTTCCGGCTGTGTTGTGAGTAGCCTGTAACCAATAAATCTCCCAGGTAAGCAGAGTGGTTTATTTTCCTGTCGGCATCGGTTATGGTGCGTAAAAAGCGTTTCATTTCACGAATAGCATTGCTCATTAACACGGCCTGGAAATTATCGCCATAACCTAAACCATGGCACATGCCTGCTGCTACTGCATATATGTTTTTAAGTACGGCTCCGTATTCGGTTCCTCTTACATCTTTGGAAATAACGGTACGTAAATTTTTATTGGCTAACATACCTGCAAAGTGCCTTGCCTGGTTTTGATCCATACCTGCTATGGTTAAGTAGGAAAGCTTCTCTGAAGCTACTTCTTCTGCATGACAAGGGCCTGATATAACCAATATTTTTTCTTCGCTTACTTTAAAATCGTTTACAAAATAATCGCCTACAATTTGTTTGGTATGTGGCAATAAACCTTTAACGGCTGATACGATTACTTTACCTTGTAAGTCTTCGGGAGTTATGTCGGCTAAAGAGCTTTGTAAAAATGCGGAAGGAATAGCAATGACTAATAAGTCGCTGCTGCTTACTATTTCTTTTAAGTTACTGCTTACTTCTATTGATTGCGGGTGTATTTCAACCGTACTTAAGTAATCAGGGTTGTGGTGTTTTTCTCTTATATAAACGGCTTTTTCTTCTGTACGAACCCACCATTGCAACCTGTTAAAAGTTGGCTCCGGCAATTCTTTATGTTCAATAAGCATTTTAACGATAGCAGTAGCCCAGCTACCACCACCAATTACTGCTATATTCTTAGGCCAGTTTTTTTCCATAGGTTATTTATATTTAGCGAGGCAATCTCATTTTATAATCGGTATGAGCGCCACCTTTACTTATATTCACTAACTTATTTTTTAACAATCGTTTTTTTAGCGGACTTAAATAATCAACAAACAGCTTTCCTTTTACGTGGTCGTATTCGTGTTGTATAACGCGTGCTGCCACATCATCATACTCTTCTTCGTGCCATACAAAGTTTTCATCCTGGTATTTAATGGCAATATTACTCCACCTGTATACATCTTCCCTAATGGTTGGAATACTTAAACAGCCTTCTTCAAAAGCCCACTCTTCGCCCCACTCATCTATAATTTCTGCATTGATAAATACCTTTTTTAAATTGGGGTATTTTTCTTCTTCGAAGGATGTGGTATCAATAATAAACAAATTAATTGCTTTACCTACCTGGGGTGCGGCCAAGCCTACTCCATGCGCATGATACATGGTTTCCCACATATTGGCAATTAATTCCTGAAGGCCTTCATAATTGGCCGTTACTTCTTCGCCTACTTTACGTAAAACGGTATCTCCGTACGCTACTATTGGTAATATCATTTTTTTAAAATTCGGAATTCGAAATAATGAATGCGAAACAAAACACATTCCTTCAAATTCATTAAACTATTTTTCTCTTTTATACATTATACGGACTACTCCGCATTCAACACTTCGCAATCCGCGTTTACATCATGCTCATATAGGTTTGCAGTATTAAAACCGCACTTACCTGGTCTACATTTTGTTTATTTTCTCTGTCTTTTTTCTTTAAGCCCATTTCCACCAAGCTGCGTCTTGCTATTACGGAAGTAAAACGTTCGTCAGCGCGTTCAATTTTTATTTGCGGAAATGTCTTAGCTAACAAAGATATAAATTTTTCAATATGAGGCGTTGCGTCCGTATCGTCTCCATTTAAACGGGTTGGCTTACCCACTACAAAACAACTTACATCTTCTTTAGCCGTATAATCTTTTAAATATTGTATTACATCTTTGCTATGTACCGTAGCCAATGTATTTGCAATAATCTGCATAGGGTCGGTTACTGCTAAACCAACTCTTTTTGTTCCGTAATCTATTGCTAATATCCGTGGCATTTTTGAAAGCTGTTAGTGTTTAAAATGACGGATGCCTGTAAAGTACATAGCCATTTTGTTTTGGTTGCAATAGGCAATGGAAGCATCGTCTTTCACTGAACCACCCGGCTGAATTACGGTTTTAATACCTTCGTTAAAAGCTATTTCTACGCAATCAGGGAAAGGAAAAAAGGCATCGCTGCTCATTACTGCATTGTTTAAATCAAACTCAAAAGCTTTGGCTTTGCCAATGGCTTGTTTCAATGCATCTACACGTGATGTTTGTCCGCAACCAATACCTAATAATTGTTTATTTTTAGCCAATACTATGGTGTTTGATTTAGCATGTTTTACTATTTTATCAGCAAACAATAAATCGTCAATTACTTGTTGACTGGCAGTTTTTTCAGTTACTAAAGTTAAATTATCTGCTGTTAAAATAACGCTGTCTTTATCTTGTTCCAAATGGCCGTTTAAAACAGTACGCATGGTTTTACCTTTTGGCAAATCACCTTTTTTAGCCAGTATAATCCTGTTCTTTTTGCTTTTCAAAATTTGCAAAGCAGCTTCGTCATAGCTTGGTGCTATGAGTACTTCTAAAAATATTTTATCCATAGCGGTAGCGGTTTCTACATCTATGTTTCTGTTGGCAACTATTACGCCTCCAAAAGCTGAAACAGGGTCGCCTGCCAAAGCATCTGTCCAGGCTTGTGCTATGGTATCCCTGCTTGCCAATCCACAAGGATTGTTATGCTTAATAACTGCTACTGTTGGCTCTGAAAAATCTTCAATTAAATGGGTAGCAGCATCTACATCCAACAAATTGTTATACGATAATTCTTTACCGTGTAACTGGGCAAACATGGCGTTTAAATCGCCATAAAAAACACCTTTCTGGTGCGGGTTCTCTCCATAACGCAATACTTGTGCAGGCATGGTGCTTAATGCTGCAAATTGTGTCTGGTTAAAATAGTTTTGAATAATGGTATCGTAAGCGGCAGTAGTTGCAAAGGCTTTGGCTGCATACATTTTACGTTGCTCAATGCTGGTGCTTCCGTTCTGTGCCAATAAGGTTTCTGCTAAAACTGCATAATCGTTTTTATCGCATATAATGCAGGTGTCGTTATGGTTTTTACCTGCTGCTCTAATCAGGGAAACACCGCCAATATCTATTTTCTCTATAATTTTGCTTTCTTCGTTTGTGCTGGCTAATGTTTCTTCAAACGGGTATAAATCAACTACCACCAAATCAAAATAAGGCATATTGAATTCTGCCATTTCTTTTTGGTCTTGCTCATTGGCCCTGCGAGCTAAAATACCACCAAATACTTTCGGGTGTAATGTTTTTACTCTTCCCCCCAAAATACTTGGATAATCGGTCAGGTCTTCTACCCTGTTTACTTTAATGCCTAATTGCTCAATATAATCTTGCGTTCCTCCAGTTGAATAAATATTAACTCCTAATTGGTTCAGGGCTTTTGCCAAAACATCTAAACCATCTTTGTAAAAAACTGAAATTAAAGCATTTTGCATGCTGCGCGCTTGATTCATAAAAAAATATTGTTAAAAATGAGCCGCGAAAGTAACACTATCCATTTATTTAAAACAGTACTTTTTAATCAAATAATATGGTTATTTAGGTTGGACTGTTAAATGGTTATATTGTTAATGCTTTAGCTTAGCCTATTTAATAAAGTAAAGACGTTGCATGCAACGTCTCTACATGCTGACTGAGCTCGTATTTGAATGAATGCTATTCAGAATTCTTTATCAAAAATAATTAACCTTTGCATTTTACCCTTTCTGCTGATGCGCCAGTTTTCCCAGTAATTTCAGGGCAGCTTCTATTTTATCGTTCCATTTTAACCCAAAATTCAACCTAAAACAATTGTCGTATTGCTGTTGCAGCGTGTACATGCTGCCGGGGCTTATGTTTATTTTGTGTTGTATGGCTTGGTCGTACAGTTTTAAGGAGCTTTGGTTTTTGTTTAATTCTACCCACAGAATAAAGCCGCCATCGGGTTTGCTTACGCGGGTTCCGGCCGGAAAATATTCGGCAATGCAACGCAGGTAATGTTGTAAATTGCTGTATAGACTTTGGCTTAGCTTACGCAAATGGGCATCGTACCGGTCGTTTTCCATAAAATGGGCAATGGCTTCGTGTGCCAGGGTATTGGTTGAAACGGAATGGTAACGCTTGGTTCTGTCCAGCTTTTCTTTAAATTTTCCGGGTGCTACCCAACCCACCCGGTAACCGGAAGCGAGTGTTTTGGAAAAAGAACCACACCACAGAACAATGCCACTTTCATCAAAAGCCTTGCAGGTAGATGGCCTTTGGCTCCCAAAATAAATATCGCCATACAAGTCGTCTTCAATTAAAGGCACATTGTGCTTTTCCATTAATTTTACCACTTCCTTTTTATGTTCGGTAGGCATACAACTGCCAACAGGATTGCTAAAATTGCTGACCAATAAACACAGTTTTATTCTTCTCTTTTCCAGCACTTTTTTCAAGGCATCTATCTCCACCCCGGTAATGGGATTGGTAGGCAGTTCTATTACATTTAAACCTAAACTTTTGGCCAGCTGTAATATGCCAAAAAATATAGGGCTTTCCACTACTATGGTATCGCCTTTAGTGGTTAATGCTATCATACAAAATGATAATGCATCCATACAACCGGCTGTAGTGGTTATATCGTGCTCCTTTAACTTACCACCCCAAACCATGGCGCGCCTGGCTATTTGCTGCTTTAGCTTTGTATTGCCCTGGTGACTGTATAAAATACCGCTATCAGGTAAATGACGCATAGCATGTAACATAGCTTTGTTCAATTTAGCTACGGGCAGTAATTCCAAAGCGGGTGTACCCATGGAGAACAATATTTTACTCTTTGCTGCATTGTCGGAAACGGTTGCTATAATGTTCTCTATTTCTTCCATACCATAAGTTAGTACAGGACTACTGGTGGCGGGTGTGCTCAATGCATGTTTGTATGCATACGAAACATAATAG
Source organism: uncultured Bifidobacterium sp. (assembly GCA_964442045.1). Classification (GTDB taxonomy): domain Bacteria; phylum Bacteroidota; class Bacteroidia; order UKL13-3; family UKL13-3; genus JAAFJM01. Next base: position 598 of record CAYTWI010000107.1, on the reverse strand, counting down.
CCTGACTGCGGCCTTGATTCGATTAAGCTTTTGCTTTCTAACAAAAAATACGATTGCAATGCCGTACTCATACTCACGCCATACTCATGGCAAATGCTTCGTAATGATGGGAGCTTATCGCCTGTTTTTAATACTTCGGTCTTTATATGGTGCTCTATGGTCTGGCTTATTTGTTGGTATAAAGGTGCTTTTTGTGTCATGGTATTTTACAAACTGTACTTGTCAAAAATACAATAATTGTATCTGTACTCGTATATTTATTTTTTCCACTTTTGCCTCTGACTTATTACAACACTTGTATGAATACTTATCAATATAAATTAATTGAAACCAAGGAAGCACTAAACATAAGTAAAGAATTAATGGCGCTCGGAAGCATAGCATTTGGACAACATTCCCCTAAAATGACTGCCGAAAATGCAGCTAAAATGCAGGCAGGCATTGCTAATGAAAAAATGTGGACGGGTATGATTGAAATAGCAAAAGTATTTGTTTGCAAAAACAAGGAAAAACTTGTTGGTATGGCTTTCTTAATTCCCAAAGGAAATCCCTGGGATATATTTAAAGCAGAATGGTGTTATTTAAGAATGGTGAGTGT
>CAYTWI010000106.1:5735-12462 GCA_964442045.1 uncultured Bifidobacterium sp. | reverse complement strand
GTTGCCATCAAAAAATACTTTATACACATGGGCATCACCTGCTTTAATGCCTTTACCATGCTGGTGGTCGTGTACGGCTAATTTATCAATCAGGTAATAAGTAATACAGTTGTTTGAAATAAATAAATGGCCTCCGGGAATATCGGCTTTGTAAAGCACTTCAGGCTCCCACTGCCCTTTGTTTTCAACAAACTTAACACCTATGGGCATTTGAAAAGCACATAGACTATTTACTTTAAAAAATATAATGAACAACCATGCCCATTGTAATGAGTATTTGGTGCTTTTAATATTGTTTACGAATAAGTAAATGCTTTTTATCAAATCAGTCTGGTTTTAAACCAACTGCAATTTAACAAACTATTAAGTATTATTTGCCGATAAAGGGTATTTTAAGGTTTTTTTTACAAAGGCATTGCGCTGCTTACTGCCTTTTAAACACAATAATTTCGTTGTTTTCTGTTTCAATTTTCCAGTCGTGGCATTGTTTCAATGAATCCATCCGATGAAAATAATCATGCGGGAACAAAGGATAAGTAGCCGTTTGAGCACCTTTTAACAATACAATTTTTGCAGCATTATGTACAATGGGGAAATGATACAAAACAGCTCTTTTGTACAGATGGGGAGCCAGCTGTGCCGATACGGATAAAGAAACATCATTGCCTATTTGATTAATTACATCATACACTTTATTTAACTCAACGGGTGTTTGGTAATGTTCCTTTGTAAATAAATTTTCCCCTGCTATGTAAGTATGTTTAGCATTAAACATTTTACTATAGGTAGCGGTAAAACTGCTAATAATAAGCGATGCGGTAATAAGTGCCTGCCATTTGGTTTGCCTGCACAAAACCAGCACATCAATAACAGCCAGGGTTAACAGCGGAGCAAACTCTACGGAATAATGCTGGCTTACGCCCCAGAACGAAACTGCTTTGCTTAACATTTTTTGCGCCAGCAAAGGTAAAATCATGAGTAAATAATAAGGCCTGATAATAAAAGCCAAAGCACCGCTTGCCAGTAAGGTTACATAAAAAGTGGTTTTGTAAACCGTATCAGGATCATCGGGAGCATTGCTTACAAAAAACTGTTTGAGTACGTATAAAGGATTGCTTACCGCAGTATAAATAATGCCTCCTATACTTTGCCCTAAATGATTATAACGGCTTAACTGCTCAAAGTTTCCGGTTGGGCTTAAGTAAGGCATCAATACAAACGAGCAGAAACAAAACCAGGCAATAGCTATAAGGCCAAAACCCAAAGCCACTTTGCTCTGCTGAAAGCTGTATTGTTTATGCTGAACCATTAAACCCGCCAAAATACCCAGCAACCAGATTGATTCATTCTCTTTGCTCAATAAAACAGCAGCAAAACACCCGGCAAAAGCTATCCATTTTTTACGGTCATAAGTAATCAGTAACCAGGGCACAAAGGCCATTGCCATAACGGTATCGTGAAAATCGAAAGCAACGGCTGCGTATAAACCCCATATACAATAAAACTGTACAACTACCAAAGTGCTTATTACTTTTGACAAGCCTTTGGTTTGTGCATACTGGTAAATGCCTGCGGCACAAAACACAATGGCTATATTTTGAAACAACAGTAAAGTATAGGAACCAAAAATATAATAAAAGGGGCTGAGCAGCGGTACCCAAATACCTACATGCAAACCCAAATAATGGGTTGGCTCGGGCCTTAACAGTAAAGTGGAATAATGATTTTTAAAATGGGCAAACTCATATAAAGCCTGGTTGGCTATACCCAAATCGTGCGCGTAGGTTCTGAATAAATAATGATTAACAATGGAAACTAAACAAAAGGCAATAAAGAAAAAGGCATGCACTAAATAAATCCATTTCAGTTGCTTCATACCTTTACCCTAAAAGTTTAACTCCAATCCATCGTAAGCCAATTGTATGTGTGCAGGTAATTCATTGTTTAGCTCATTATGTAAACCCAGTTGGTGGCTTATATGGGTTAAGTAAGCTTGTTTGGGTTTTAGTTCTTCTATCAAATCAACCGCTTCCTGCAAAGTAAAATGCGAAATATGTGCCTCGCGCCTCAAAGCATTTAATACCAAAACATCGGCTCCTTTTATTTTTTCCTTTACCTCCTCCTCTATTCTGTTGGCATCGGTTATGTATACAAAGTTATCAATCCTAAAGCCCAAAACAGGTAACTTATGGTGCCACACTCGCAAAGGAACAATGGTTTTGCCAAACAGTTTAATGGGTGTCTCACTCAGCGAGTGCATAGTCATTTCAGGCACTCCCGGATATTTAGGCTCTTCAAAAGCATAATAAAACTCTTTGCGGATGGCTTTATCAACAATGGGTTCGCAATACACATCAATGGGTTTTTGCATGGCAAAATTAAAACCCCTTATATCATCCAAACCTGCTAAATGGTCGCGGTGTGCATGGGTAAATAAAATGGCATGGCAACTATCAATTTTCACGCTAAGCATTTGTTGCCTGAAATCAGGGCCGGTATCAATAACAATATTCTTATCGTTATACTGAACAAGTATGGAAGAACGTAAACGTTTATCGGCCGGATTGGTTGAAGAACAAACCCTGCAATGGCAAGCAATAACAGGAACACCTTGCGAAGTACCGGAGCCAAGAAATGTTACCTTCATTGTTTTATTGTTTTAGTTTATACAATACTTAATGAGTAGCCTGCACCTAGTAATATAAGTATAATACCTCCTACTACAATGCGGTACCAGCCAAATACTTTAAACCCGTTTTTAGTTAAAAAAGTAATAAAGGCTTTAATGGCTATTAACGCTACTATAAAAGCCACTACGTTTCCTATACCCAATAACATCAATCTTTCCGAAGTAAAAAACTCCAGTCCTTTATCCTGGTATAGGTCTAACGATTTTTTAGCCGTAGCACCAAACATGGTAGGTACTGCCAGAAAGAACGAAAACTCAGCCGCAGCTTTGCGGGTTAGCTTTTGGGTTAAACCACCTATAATGGTAGAGGCACTGCGCGATACACCGGGTATCATGGAAATACATTGAAAGCAACCAATAATAAAAGCATTTTTATAGGTTACTTCTTCTACCCCTTCGCTATCGTTGGCAGCAAACCATTTATCAATAAACAATAAAATAATACCGCCCAGTAATAAAGTAATAGCAACCGTAGCCGGGCTTTCCAATAGTTCATCTATTTTATCGCTGAATAAAATACCTAAAACGGCTGCAGGAATAAAAGCTACAATCAGCTTAAAATAAAAATCAAACGATTTGAAAAAACGTTTGAAATACAAAACCACCACAGCCAGTATAGCACCCAGCTGAATGTTTACGGTAAAAAATTTAATAAAATCATCGGGTTGAATACCCAGAATAGCGGTAGTTATTATCATGTGCCCGGTTGACGACACGGGTAAATACTCCGTTAATCCTTCAACAATAGCAATAATAACTGCTTCAATAATGCTCATAATGATAAAAAAATAAAGGGCCGATTAATGGAATGAATTAATCGTTATTTTTTTTCATGATGGCAAAAATCTCAATCACAAAACCCAGCAAAATAATAATGGGCGCAACGGTTAATTTAGTGCTGCTAAAAATATCGTCCTTACCACTCATTACAAAAAAGCCAATAATAATAACTACTACACCCAATGCCATCAGCATGTAATTTTGTTTTCCAAAAATAAAATCGCCTTGTACGGTGTTGTTAGTTTTGTCAGCAGCTTTGCTTGTGTTTACTTTTTTATCGCTCATAATTTTTTATTTTACTCTTTAATAAAGGTCTTCAATTTTAGTTTTTAAATATTTATTGGTACTTACCCAACTGCTCGCCATACTTACCAATATGCCTACAAGTATAAGTGCTATAAACAATATTGCAAAACTTTCTGTATTGTACAGTATTTCAATAGATGGTAAATAATTAGGCAATACCCACAGTATTAAATTTAACAGCACCAAAGCCATTAAACCACCATACAAACCATTAAAAAAGCTGCGTATTACAAAAGGTTTTATAATAAACCAATGGGTAGCTCCCACCAGTTGCATACTTTTAATAGAAAATCTGCGGGCATATAAATGCAAACGAATAGTATTATTAATTAAAACCAAAGCTATCATAATAAATATAGCTGCCAACCCAACAAGGACGAAACTGACAGCACCTAAGTTGCTTCCTACATTGTCAAATAATATTTCGTTGTATTTTACCTCACTTACATCCGGCAATTGAAACAGAGCCGCTTTTAGTTCCTGTATTTTGGTATTGTTTACACTTTCCGCATTCAGGGTAATTTCAATAGCCGGTGGCAATGGGTTATAACCTGCAAAACCTACTATATCCTGCCCCATTTCCTTCGATAAATCTGCTGCAGCGGCATCTTTGCTAATAAACTTTACTTCTTTTACATCGGGCATACTTTTAATAGCCTGAATATTTTTATCAATATTGCTTTGCTCCGCATTATCAGTTAAATAAATGCTTACTAGTACATTTTCTTTAATAACCTTATTGAGCTGGTTAGACTGAATATATATAAGGCCAAACAAACCTAACATTAACAGTACCATAGCAATACTGATAATGGATGATAAATAGGATATGCGCCTTCTTCTATTAACTTTTTGTAACTGAGTAGCCAATTTGATATAAAATTTATAGGACGAAAATAATTGATAAATAGTAGCCATCAAGTAAATTCAATCCACAGTTTTGTTTTAGGTGTTGTTAATTATATTTTCGCACCTCAAAAAAAAGGAATGTAACCACGCTTATTGTTACCAAAAAAGGGTTGTTTTGAGAGCCTAAAAAGTGGGCTTTTGGGAGAAGCAAAAACGGACTTTGGACAAGCGAAGCAGAGCGAAGGGAGAGCGAACCCAGAGCGAAGGCAAAATACACTTATTTTTGAGCTGTTTTTACCTCCCAAAAAGCACCTGCTTGGAAGGATAAAAACAGACCATTTAAAGAGACAAAAAATGAACATGAAAGAATATAATTTTACCGACATTGAAAAAAACTGGCAACAATACTGGGCTGATAATAATATTTACAAAGTAACGGAGGACAGCAGTAAGCCCAAATATTATGTGCTTGATATGTTTCCGTACCCGAGCGGAGCAGGTTTACACGTGGGGCATCCGCTGGGTTATATTGCCAGCGATATTTTTTCGCGTTACAAACGTTTAAAAGGCTTTAACGTATTGCACCCTATGGGTTACGACAGCTTTGGCTTGCCGGCTGAGCAATATGCTATACAAACAGGGCAACACCCGGCCATTACTACCGAAGAAAACATAAACCGTTACCGCGAGCAATTGGGTAAATTGGGTTTTAGTTATGATTGGGATAGAGAGGTACGTACTTCAAACCCCGATTATTACAAATGGACCCAATGGATATTTATACAATTATTCAACTCGTGGTACAACCCTAAAACTGATAAGGCCGAACCTATTGAAACCCTGATAGCTATTTTTGAAAAAGATGGTTTCAGCGGTGTGGACGATAGTATATTAACGGGTGGTATTGAGCTGGACTTTGGCGCTTTTACGGGCAGCGAGTGGAAAGCTTACAGCCACGAAACACAACAAAAAATATTATTGGGTTTCCGCATTGCCTTTTTAAGCGAAACCTATGTAAACTGGTGCCCTGCTTTGGGTACAGTTTTAAGTAACGATGAAATAAAAGATGGCGTAAGTGAGCGTGGCGGACACCCTGTTGAACGTAAGCTCATGAACCAATGGAGCATGCGCATTACGGCTTATGCCGAGCGTTTATTGCAGGGCTTGGACTCACTTGACTGGAGCGATAGTTTAAAGGAAGCACAACGTAACTGGATAGGCAAATCGCAGGGAGCCAGCTTAAACTTTAAAGTACAGGATAGCAATTTAAGTATTGAAGTATTTACTACCCGCCCTGATACCATTTTTGGTATCAGTTATTTGGCCATTGCACCTGAACATGAAATGTTACAGGAACTGGTAGCAGCCGATTACGAAAGCGATGTAATGGCTTACGTAGAAATGGCTACCAACCGCAGTGAGCGTGACAGGCAGGCTGATGTAAAAAACATTAGCGGTGAGTTTACGGGTGCTTATGCCATCCATCCGTTTACCGGGCAAGAAATTCCTATTTGGGTAGCCGATTACGTATTGGCAGGTTACGGAACAGGTGCTGTAATGGCTGTACCTGCACACGATACCCGCGATTTTGCCTTTGCCAAACATTTTAATTTACCCATTACCCAGGTCATTAAACCCGCAAACGATAAAAACGTAGAGACGTTACAAGAAGCTTACGATGCCAAAGAAGGAACCCTGTACAATTCACACTTCTTAAACGGTTTATCGGTAAAAGAAGCCATTAAAAAAGCCATACACGAAATAGAAACACGTGGTTTAGGTAAAAGCAAAACCAATTACCGCCTGCGCGATGCCATATTTGGCCGCCAACGTTATTGGGGCGAACCTATACCAGTATATTACAAAAACAGTATTCCGTATGTATTGAGCTACGATGAACTACCTTTGGAGTTACCTAAAATAGATAAGTTTTTACCTACCGAAACGGGTGAGCCACCTTTGGGTCGTGCCAAAGACTGGAAATACAAGGGCGAGTACGAATACGAATTGTCAACCATGCCCGGTTGGGCAGGCAGCAGCTGGTATTTTTTACGCTATATGGATAATAAAAACAACAACGAGCCAAAAATACCGAATGGCAAA
>CAYTWI010000106.1:0-5725 GCA_964442045.1 uncultured Bifidobacterium sp. | reverse complement strand
ACGAGTTTGCCAATAAAAAAGCCATTGACTACTGGCAACAGGTTGATTTGTATTTGGGCGGTAGCGAACATGCCACGGGCCATTTATTATACGTACGTTTCTGGACCAAATTTTTGTTTGACTTAGGTTTGATTCCTTGCGATGAACCGGCTAAAAAGTTGATTAACCAGGGGATGATTCAGGGAAGAAGTAATTTTGTGTACAGACATAACTTAAGTATAACGTATTCCAAATCTGAAAAAGAAGCTCAATCTGAACATGTGTCTCTATTCATTTCAAAAACTATTCATGACAAAATTGTAAATAATGAGTTAAAAGAGAGTGAAAAAACAAAAATTGAACAAGCCTTTATTGATAGTTTTAAACGAAATTCTAAAAAGTATGATGGTACATTTGATTTAACAATTAATAGGAACCCATCATTTACTACGGTTAGGCCACAAAGATTACCTGTTGATGTTAACATAGTTAGCAATGATATTTTAGATATTGAAGCATATAGAAACCTTTATAAAACTCAGCTAAATTTAAATGTTGATTTCATTTTAGAAGATGAAGATGGGAATGTAGCAGAAGGGAATAATGGCAAATATGTATGCGGTTGGGAAATTGAAAAAATGTCTAAGTCAAAATTTAATGTAGTAACGCCTGATGATATTGTAGCCGATTATGGCGCTGATACTTTGCGTTTGTACGAAATGTTTTTAGGCCCCTTGGAGCAAAGTAAACCCTGGAATACCAATGGTATAGAAGGCGTACACCGTTTCCTCAAAAAACTATGGCGTTTGTTTTACCAGGATGGCAATAACATCGTAACCCAAGAAGAGCCAAGCAAAGCAGAATTAAAAACCCTGCACAAAACCATTAAAAAAGTAGCAGACGATATAGAAAATTTCTCTTTCAATACCTCTGTTTCTACCTTTATGATTGCGGTTAATGAGTTAAGCGATTTAAAATGTTCGAAACAAGCCATTTTACAAGATTTATTAATTTGTATATCGCCTTATGCACCCCATATAGCCGAAGAGTTATGGCAACATGCTTTAGGTAATACCGGAAGCATCATCAATGCCGCTTTCCCTGTATTCCATGCCGAATATTTGGTAGAAGATAGTTTCAGCTATCCTATTTCTATCAATGGCAAACACCGCGACAATATGGAGTTTAGCTTACAAGCCACCGCTGCCGAAGTAGAAGCAGCCGTATTGGCCAGTGAGGCCATACAAAAACGCTTAGAAGGTAAAACACCTAAAAAAGTAATCTTTGTAAAAGGCAAAATTGTTAATATAGTAGTATAAGGCCAAGGCCATACTGATGTTGGAGCGGAGCCGAGAACCGCATTTCGACTACGCTCAATGCCCCTAGCAGAAACAGGCTACCCTCGGGCGGCCTGTTTTATTTTATAGTGATAAGTAATCACATAACTATCCGTAGTCTGAAGCTAAGAATAAGCATGGCGACTACGGATTGTCAATAAAATAGAGTCTCCGACTCTTTTTTAAGTACCGTGTCAGAGACACTACTTTTCATATATAATCCGTAAAGCGCTTCGCTAACTCAACGGATAGTTGCAGTCGTTCGAGCAGAGTCGAAAATAAATATACCGATAGCTATCGGTATCGGCTACGCTCAATGCTCCGTTACGAGTTTATGGTATAAAGCTTAAAAAATGGGAATTGATTCCACTTTTTTATTTCTAAAAATATAATCTATTTCCTCTTTTATTAACTTACTCCATCTGTTATTATTGGTTTGCTTTATGCTTGTATTTTCATCATGTATTTGCCCCAGATAACCACCCATTAAATTATTGGCAAGTATTTTTCTAACACATGGAGCCCATACAAAAGCATTGTCTTCTCCACAGTTTATTGCCGGAAAAGGATTTAATTCCCATATCTTTTTAGTATAACATAAAGTAGCACCATATACCCATGTTTTAATTGCAGCAGGGTAAGCATATTGCCAAATGGTTCCGGTTGTTTTATCATAAAACAAGGGTTTACTCATGCCTGTTATTTCAAGTTCCTTGTCAATCAGAAAAGATACCTGTTTTTCAATCCAGTCAGGAGCATAATAATCATCATCGTCCAAATGAATAATATATTCACCATTGCTTATTTTGCAAGCTGTATTTCTTTTACTTCCTAAGTCGCATCTATCAGGAAAGTACTTATATTTAATTTGTGCATGAACCGGTATTAATGACTCTACAGGAGTTTCACTATCATCTATTATTATTAATTCCTTGTTTGGATAACTCTGTTCCAAAAATTGGGCAACTGCATGCCTAATAAACTCTGGCCTGTTGTAGGTAGGCATTATACAACTTACCAGAGGAAACGCCCGTTTGTGTCTTGGAGCATGGGTTTCTTTGGTAGTATTTAATTCATAAACCGAAAATTGAGTGGCAAGTTGCTTTGTACCTGCATGAGTATAGTTATTATAAAATGCTCTTATTTGTGCTCTGTTTCTATTTCTTATATCTCTAACTACCGGGTGTATCCAAAATGTATTTTTTTGTTCCAGAGCCGTTTTTATTTGTTCATTTGTATAAACCACTTTATATTTTACATAATCATAAACACAAGGATTTTGAACTATTGAAAAACCCAAAGCAATGACCAGAGTAGGCAAAATTATTTCTTCACTGGCCCATATTTTTGTTTTTGTGAGTATTTCCTTCAGGTGGTTATTGGTTCTGAAAAGGTTTGTTAAAGCAACCGATGCTTTATAAGTAAATACTGTTGATGGCCAAAATGTCCAATATAAAAAAGCATCCTTACCGTTAGGTAATTCGTTTAATAAAGGCTGCCACAAATCTATTTCACTGTAGGCTGTAATGGCAGGATGTATAGTAGTATTGGCTAAAATTTGCGAAGGAACCTGCCCAAGCATTCCTAAATTTGGATTATTATAAAATACGGATGAGATATAATCAGTGTAATTTTTACCACAGCCTAATTGGTCAGAATCTACTACTGTAATGGTATCAAATTGTAAATTATTAATTGCATATTCCATGCAATCAATGGCAAAGTCATGCAGCCATCCCCATTTTAAAGGTTTTGGATTGGGATAAATGATGGCTCCATATTTTTCAAAAGGAAAGTGATTTAATAAAGTACTATTGGTTCCTCCATTGTATAATAAAATGGTAGAATCAGGATCTAAGTAATTTAAATTTCGTACTAAATCTATTATGCAATCTTCGTTTTCATGAACCAAACACATGAATATATTTTTAATTGGTTTCATTTATTCCTCAGGTATTTATTGTTTTAATAGCAAGGTAATGGTTTAATAACAAGCATAAGTTTCCATAGAACTTAAGCAGTAACTTTTTCGAATACCTATATTCAAAACTTTACAAATAGAATCTTTAATTACAGATGATTAATTAGTTTTCATGTTGCAATTGCATTTCCCTGCTGAATACCCCCAGATGTGTTCAATCCCTCATCAAAAGTTTCCTCAATGTTCATTATAAATCCTGTTTCTGTTTCTGCTCTGTTAAATAAACCATATTGGAATTGAACATTAATATAAGTGCCGGTAACTGTTACCTGCAGTTTTATCTGTCCCAAACTTTCACCTCCAATTGATTCTACTGTAAAATCAGCATTGGGTTCAGGTGGTGAGATTTCAGTATTTTCTGGTATAGGAATGTCATACCACGTATCAGTTTTATGCAGCGTTAAGCTACTTACCACACCATTTGGATCATAGGTATAGTCTATTACTTCAATAGCTACTGAAACTAAATTTTGAGCTGTAGGCGGGGTTGAGACATAACCATAATTGGCAATGGCATTAATTTGCACTCCGTTATACGGTACTTGACTATTGTTTTGTTGGTTCCAGTGTCTGCTAAACCATTGATATTCCTTTGTGCTTTGCATATTATTATTTTATTGTGTTTCTCTGGAAGTAAAATGAATGCTAATAATTATTCACCTACTGTTGTACAATCTAAAACAAAATTTTATAAATAAAAACATATCCGGATTTTTTAGCCTGAATATATTAGTATAAGTTGTTCTGGCGGAGTCCGAGAACAACTATAACGATAGCTCCCGTCCCGATAGCTATCGGGAGTTATCGGTATCGGCTACGCTCAATGCCCGCAATATTTTAAATTATCTATTAAATACCAAAAGAAGGCGAGCGTTGGCCGGACAATCCCGATAGCTATCGGGAGCGGGCCGTGCATAAAGCTTGCGGGTAGAAGCATTTTTTCGTCTAGCGTTTTTGGATACTTTTTGGATACTTTTTTGGCAATGCAAAAAGTATCGAAGTAAGAAAAGAGATTGCAGGCGAGGACGCCTGCAATGGCATAAAAATAAGAAATCAGGGAAACTGTTTTATTTTTCTATGGTAGGTAAATCAGCTAATTTATCCATATCCCCAAAATCATTCTCTTCAATTAACTTACCCATTTTATCATATTGCTTCCAAACACCAATTGACTCATCTTTATACCTCATTCCTTGCTCATGAATCTTACCATCAGGATAAAGCCTAGTAGCAAGTCCATAAAATTTTGATTGATATACAATGCCTTCAAATGCAAAACTTCCATTGTTATGTATTTCTCTTCTTAACTCAAACTTACCGTCTTTGCTGTAATTAACTTCCCAAATAAAAACACCATTCCTGTAACCATTCAATAAAAACTCATGGCCTGCTGAATAATGGTGTTCCGTTTTAAATGTACTATCACTATTATAAGTATACACTATACTGTCTGCTTTCAATACTGATTGTTTTAATATTTCAGCCTTAGTCTCTTCATACCATTTATCAGCGTTAACAGCTTTATCAGTACAACACGTAAGCAATAAGCCAATGCTTAAAAATAAAATAGTTGTTTGGTATTGTTTCATTGTACTATGTTAACTTATAAATAAACTCTTCAATCTCCGCTCCTCTTGCATTGGCAAACCCATAATCAGTACCAATCCTCACAAAACCACAATGCTCCAATACCTTTTGCGAACCTATATTATCAAATGCTACGTGGCCGTGAATAGGCCTTGTTAACTCTATGGTTAAAAACTGGGCAAGCCCTGCACTGGCTATCCCCTGCCCCCAATAAGGTTTATCTATCCAATAAGTAATTTCAGCATCGCCATGCATCATAAACTTACTCACCACCCCTACTATATTACCTTGGTACAATATGGTGCGTATGCTGATAGTCGGGTCAGCTATGAGCTTGGTCCATTTTTCTATATAAGCCTCTTTATCCGTATGGTTTTTCGGCATAAAAGCCGCCATATAACCAGCCTCTTCATCCAATTGGTATTGAAAGAAAACAGCTAAATCGCTTAGCTCAGTGGGGCGAAGGGTAACGTGTGGGTGCATTTTTATAAAATTTTATATTCTCGTTTATCTAATTGTTTCATTGCTTCTACAAAAACAAATAATTTTCCAATTGTATGAACATAACATGGCTTATTTAAAATTTCATTAGGGTATAATCTTCTAAAAACATTATTATTATAAATTCCATTGTTTCTTATTGTTTCAGAATATACATTTTCCAACATATTTAAAGGAATATCTATAAAATTTGAACGACCAATCTGTACCTTAAAACCTTCGTGATTATATTTTCTACAAATGTAAGAAGGCACTTTTATAGCTACTCTATAATCACTATCAGTATCAAAGTGTTCATTAATATGAATATTCTCTCTTAAACTAATCTCAATTTCATTCC